>JBLIMI010000001.1:0-32828 GCA_047638655.1 Minisyncoccia bacterium
TGGTGTCAAAGCCATCGCGTTCGCGCTCGTAGGTGGCGACGATTAGTGTGTCGGGATCGGTGGGGTGCATGTCCACGTCGATCACGCCGGTCTTGTCATCGATGAAGAGGATCTTCTCCCATTTCTTACCGCCATCGGTGGTCTTGAACAGGCCACGTTCCTCGTTGGGGCCGAAGAGTCGTCCCATGGATCCGACGTAGACCGTGTCGGGCTCCTCTGGGTGAATGACAATGCGCCCCGTTTGAAAACTCTCCTTCAACCCTTTGCACTTCCAAGTCTCGCCCCCGTCTTCCGACTTGTAGACGCCGGAGCCATAAGAGACAGAGTTGCGAGGGTTGGCCTCGCCCGTGCCGACCCACAGAATTTGATCATCAGAGGGAGCGACGGCAACGTGTCCGATGGACACGCAATCTTCGTGATCGAACTGGTGAGTGTAGGTGGTGCCTGCGTTCGTTGTCTTGAGTAGCCCACCGGAGGCCGTGGCAATCCAATAGGTGCTCGAGTTCTGTTGACTGACCGCGATCGCGATGCAGCGGCCCCCCATGGAGGCGGGCCCCAGGGATCGGAACTCGAAGCTCTCGAGCCAGTCCTTCTCGAGCTTCAAGGGCTCGTCGTCCCCAGAGAGGTTCAGCCCAGTTGCCCCGGTGGCGGCGGACAGTGGGAGGAGGCCAAGCAGAAAGAGGGCGGGGATGCGGGTGTGGATCATTGCTGCGGATTCGGGCCGGCGAAGTGGTGGGGCAATCGACGATGCTGGGACTGGAATGATTTTCCAGGTCAGCCATCGGAGCCATCCGCTGGCGAGTTGAGGGGACAGACCCAAAACTAGGGTCCTTTCTCGAACCCGCAAGCCCAATGGGCTGAGGATAACGACTGATTACCCCAGCCACACACTCCGTCCCTCCCCAATGAAACGGGCAGGTCCGCCCGGCGTCCCCCCCCCCGGGCGCCGAACGGACCTGCCACCTGCCGAGGCGCCCTAATTTGCCTGCCGGGCGCCTGATCCTGCCTTCGGGGTGCCGCCCTACAGCTGGTGTCCGGACTCAGAATGCGGGAAGTCTTGTGTCTTCAGACGTTTCGACTTCGACTTGGAGGAAGAGACCGCGTCCGGCTTGCTGTCCGCCATGCCGCACTGTTCCATGGCATGAGCCATGGACTTCGGTTCAGCAAAGCCGAGCACTAGAGACTTGTCGTAGTGCTCGAGTGCTTTGTCGCGGTTCAGTCGGCAAAGACCGAAAACGACCAGTCTCACACCGGCGGCAAACAGGCTGCTTTCTAGGATTCAAGAAGTCATCGGGGGTCGCCTCCTCCTTCTTCTTCCTGCGGCTGCAAGAGGTCGCGGAACTTGCCGATCTCTTCGGTACTGAATTTGGAGGAACGAACCAGGTTGAGTACAAGTGGCATCGCCGCCCCGTCTGGATTTAGGGCTCATGCCTGGCTTGTGGCTGTGCCTCCGGTGGGGGGCGGGGAACTCCTATGTACTGTAGTCCTGCAAGGTGTAGGAGTTAGCTGCGGTGAATCTCCCCAAGCTTCGTATGAATTGCGCCAAGGGCTGTCCCAGGCCGGTTAGAAACGAACGGATCCCCCCAACCCGGCTGCCCGGGTTGGGGGGATCCGTTTCAGTGGCCTAATTGGCCGCCCTAGACGCGGGCTTTCTTGATGGCGGCGGTGAGCGCAGGCACCACCTCAAAAGCATCCCCAACGATGCCGTAGTCGGCCAGTTTGAAGATAGGAGCGTCCGCGTCTTTGTTGATGGCGACGATCACACCGGAGGTCTTCATACCCGCCACGTGCTGAATCGCGCCGGAGATTCCGACAGCGATGTAGAGCGAGGGCGAGACGACTTTGCCAGTCTGGCCCACTTGCTCAGCGTGCGGACGCCACCCAGCGTCGACCACTGCTCGGCTGGCGCCAACGGCAGCGTTTCCGAGCGCGTTCGCGAGGTCTTCGATGATGCCGAAGCCCTCGGGACCCTTGAGCCCGCGGCCCCCGGAGACCACCACAGGCGCTTCTGCCACGTCGAGTTTGCCACCTTCCTTGGCGGCGATGCCGGTCACTGTGACTTTGCCGTCCGTGGAAGCGGGGCGCTCGGAGACATCAGCACTTCCGCCGACTTCCTTTGCGGGGAACGAGTTGACTCGAGTCGTGGCGCAGAACACCGCGCCTTCCGACGTGCAGTGGGCGATGACCTTGCCAGCGAGCCAGGGTCGAGTGGCCTTGAAACTCTCACCGGCGGCTTCGAGTTGGGTGCAGTCCCCGAGCAAGGCAGAGTCGAGCAACATGGCCACGCGCGGAGCGAGGTCCTTGCCCGTGCTTGTTGCGGCGGCGAGAAATCCTTTCACGCCCGCATCTCGTGCGACCGCAGCGAGGTCCCTTGCTGTTGCATCGGGACTATAAAGGTCTGCGCCCGTGAGGCAGATGACTTTGGAGGCACCGTAATTGCCGAGATTGGCAGCGGCCTGGGAGGCTTCGGCGCCGCCCACGATGGCAGTCACCTCTGCACCGGTTGCTTTGGCAGCGGAGAGGCATTCGAGGGAAGCGCGGCGGGGGGTGCCGGCGTTGTGTTCAACGAAGACGAGAATGGAGGACATGTTTCTTGTTCCTTGCAGCTTTAGAGGACTTTGGCTTCGCTACGGAGTGCTTCGATCAAGGCCGGTACCGCGTCGATACCCTCCCCAACAATGCGTCCTGCGGAACGGGCGGGAGGCAGGTCGAGGCTTTCGACTTGCACTTGATTGGGCACATCCTCGAAGCCGGCTTCTTCGAGGGGTTTCTTCTTGGCAGCCATGATTCCTTTGAGCCCCGCGTAACGGGGTTCGTTCAGGCCTTTGTCACAGGTGATGATGGCCGGAAGAGTGAATTCCAGCGATTCCACGCCGCTCTCGGTTTCCCGTTTGGCGCTGGCTTTACCGTCCTCGATCGAGAGTTCGATGACGTCCGTCACACACGCCCAACCGAGTTTGGTCGCGGTCATCGCGCCCACTGCGTTGTTGTCGCGATCCGTGGCCACCTTGCCGAAGAAAGCGATCTCGGCACCGATCTCTTGAAGCTTGCTGGCGAGCACCTTGGCCGTCGACAAGTTGTCGCGACCCGTCCACTCGGCGTCGGTCAAGATGATGCCGCCGTCGGCGCCCTTGGCGATGCACTCGCGTACTTCCTTGGAGGCTTCTGACGGGCCAATGGTGAGAATCGTGACATCGCCACCCAGTGCTTCCTTCGTTTGGATCGCCTGTTCAACAGCGATCTCGTCATAGAAGGAGGTCATGTACTGGTAGCCGGCCGTGTCGAGGCTCTTTCCGTCGCCGCCAACCTTGGCCTGGGCGTCGGTCGTCGGAACGCGTTTGATGCAGGCGACGATTTTCATGGGTTGTTCTTTTGGATGAGGAGGGCGCAGAGGAGCGCCCACCAGTCGTGGTGCTGGCGTCGAGCGGGAGGTCCGAAAGCCGCAGGCTACACCGATTTTTCGCCAGGGACGATAGCCGCGTCCGTTCTCCCGAGCAAGGGGGATCAGGCGGGAACGGTGGGATCTGGCACCCTCAATCTGCGGCGGAAGAGCCCGGCGGGGCGGCCTCGGCCCGCAGCGTCAGGACCCGGTGCTGAAGAAAGTCCTCGTAGGCCTTCATCTCGATCGGGACGAATTTCAAGTCCGCTTGCGTCAGGTCCACCTCTGCGGACACGTAGTGCTTCTTGTCGACATCCAGGTAGAGCCGCATCAGATAGACCTCTGGTATCAGACCGCTGATGAGAAAGCTCCCGAGCCCGTCTGGACGTGATGTTTGACGCCTGGGGACGTCGGGATTCACCTCCTCCAGGGCTTTCAAGTAATCGGCATGGGCTTCGAGGTCGGTGGAGCAACTGGCCTCGGCCACGACGAAAGAGGGGTCATGGGCGAAGAACATCTCGAGTTCCAAAATCGTCATGTCATTGATGCCGTCAAAGAATCCCCCTGCGAACTCCCGGGTGCCCACGAGCACAAGATCAAAGGTGCTCGTTTGGTTAGAGAGCACCTGTACAGCGCCCATGAAGCAGCAGCCCGAGTTCATGTCCGTCACAAGACCTGTAAAGAATACATTCCATGGACCGGGCGCCAGCTCAATACGGTATTCACCAGCAGCATTCGCGGAGATGCTTGAGCCCGGACGCTGACGCTGTCCCGCGAAGCGAAAAAGGACACGGCCTTTGGGGATCACCTCGCCGAAACCGTCCAGGACTCTCCCCTGCAGCAACCCGGGCACGTAGGGGTACAGCGGACTGGAGTCTTGTGTCTCGCTGCCTTCACGGGCGGCCTCGAGTTCGGAGGAAACAACTGCTTCGGAGGAGGGGACCGGGGCGCGGGGCACGGGCGCAGCATCCTTCCTAGCGGCCGGTGACTCTTGAACTTGGAATTGCGGGGTCTGCGGCGACAAGGACTCTTGGGCGGGCAGGTCCGCGCGCCAGTAGATCACGGCCATCAAGGAGATGAAGAGAAGTGCAAACAGTGGTTTGGACTTGAGCATGATTGAGGATCTAGAGCATGGCCTGGGTGGCGCACTGAGTGGGGCGCCCCCGCAACCAAGAACCATGGCTGCGGGGGGAGTGAGATTCTAGGGGCAAGGGCAAACCGTCTTGGTCTTCGACTTCATCTTGCGGCTGATCCATTGTTCCCAGCATGTTTCGGTCACAATGGAACCGCCCACTCCCCAGGGCTTGGCCCCCAGGCTGGCCCTGGTGCACATTTGAACTTTGTAGCGCACGGTGAATGTGACGTAGACCTCGATGCAGTCTCCTTCGCCGAAACCTGTCTGAACGGTACCGTTCGGGCCAGAGAGGCGGCCTGCTTCATTTGTGATGTCGACGCTGACGGTGGCGCTTCCGTCCTCGTTCATCTGCGCGTCTCCCGCGCCAAGCGGGTCATCGCTCACCGTGTCCGATTCGAAGCCTCGGGTCGAGTTGTCCTTGACCTCGCCTCCCACGGGCATGTCCGCATCGAAGGTGATTGGTGTCGTCTCGCCGTCTTTGACGCACTGCGAGTCAAAGAAAGGTGAGGCGATGGCTGGAACGGCGGCGATCAGGGTGGCGAGCGGAATGCTGAAGAGCGGAGCCCGCAGAGCTTTCAGTAGAAGAGTAGACATTCGAATCCCCCAATGGATCTTGAGTGTTGCGTGAGCAATGGCCCCTCCCTCGAGCGGATCGTTGCAGATGCGAGCCCGGGGGCCTTTCGGTCGCCGTGGGCAATCCAATCCCCCGCGCATCCGATCTACAGACGCCTTGCAGCCATCGACGTCCCGCGACTTGTTCGCTTTTCCTGGGGGCACCCCCAGCAATCACTCCTCGAACAGTCCAGCTTCCTCGGCCATGGTGACTTTGTTGACCTTCACTTCGAAGCTCTCTCCGAGGTACACCTTGCGAACCTCGGGATCCGTCACCAACTCGTCGCCCGTGCCTTCCCGCAGGATTCTTCCCCGGTGAATGATGTATGCACGATCGGTGCTCTGCAGGGTTTCGCGCACATTGTGGTCCGTGATCAGGATGCCAATGCCTTGCTCGCGCAGGTGGTGGATCAGTTGTTGGATCTCCTGCACGTTGATGGGATCCACGCCAGCAAAAGGTTCGTCTAGCAGCAGCACTGACGGCCGTGTCGCGAGGGCGCGGGCCAGTTCCAACCGACGCCGTTCACCTCCCGATAATGTTGCAGCGGAGTTCTTGCAGAGGTGATCTAGCTCGAGATTTTCCAGGATGCGGTGCATCTCCTTGATGCGCTCCCTGCGGTTCAGCTTCATGGTCTCGAGCACGGCCAGCACATTGTCTTGGACATTCATGCGGCGAAAAACGCTCGTGTCTTGGGGCAGGTAGCCCATGCCGAGCCGGGCGCGCTTGAACATGGGGAGTTTGGCGCAATCCCTTCCTCGCAACTCGACCCGCCCTTTGTCGGGGCGGATGAGCCCGACGATCATTCGGAAACTCGTGCTCTTGCCAGCCCCGTTGGGGCCGAGCAGTCCCACAATCTCCCCCGCATGGACCTGCACGAAGACGTCGTCCACCACTCGGCGTCCCTTGAAAGCCTTCTGCAGGCCTTCCACATCGAGCAACAGATCGCCCTCGATAATCTCTCCTGCAGTCTTCATGATCGGATCATAGCTTGGATCTTGGCGGCGGTTCTAAGTCTCAACCCTATCAAGACTTCGGTCGTTAGCGCTTCAAGGGTTCGAAGCGCTCTAAGGGGCTGCGGCGAGGGGGCTTGCGGGAGCGGAACTGGGGTTAATTGCCTGACCCAAGAGCGGGAAGAAGCTCCTTGGCAAGCTTCCGAAGCAAAAAAGGTTCGTGTGGATAACTTGGGGAAAGAAAAGGGGCGAGCCCTTTCTAGGGTGAGGATTCGGAACCCGGGCTTTTTCAATGACTTAGGTAGCCTGCGTCAGGAGAGCGAATTGAAGGGGCTCGTAAGTCATGGGGAGACGGTTGTTTAGCGTAGGAACTTGCAACGTGTAAAGTCTGCACCTGATGTCTCGAGCGCCCACTCAATTGAGGGCTTGTTCTTGACAGCTACCCCGTGGGGCTTCTCCCGCGCCGTGTGGACAACCAAAATTGCCCGACTTCAAGTGGGTCAATGAACCCAGGTCAGGCGCCACAATTTGAAGCTCGGCTTCATGGGCCAAAAGACCACAACTGCCCGCCCTGTAATGAGTTCGCGCGGTACCAGGCTCAGCTTCTCAGGGCTCATGGGCTCCGCATCAGCGGCCTTGTAGTGGTGCAATTCGCCGAACTCGTCCCGGAACCACTCGACCGCGCCGCCGGGCAGGCCCTGGACGATGCGCGGGTTCTCATTGTTCAGTCCGCGGTCGTTGCCTCGCAGGATCTCTCCGGTCCCGCGCGGATAGCGTACACGGCGCAGCATCCATTCCCGGGAGTCGCTTGAGTCCTGGGTGTTGTCACCGAGCATGACGTAGTGATCGTCCGGGATCACGAAGGTGGCTTGCTTGGCGTGGTCGCTCGTGTAGAAGATGTCGCGATAGGCCATCAACTCCTCGAAGTCGGCGCCCTCGCCTTCCACGTGCAGGAAAATGGCGCTGGCCTGTTTGCTGGCGGAAGGGATCTCGAGTTCCAGCACGGTCTCCCCGTCGATCTGAAGGCTCAGGAGGTCGTCCATGTTTTGCACGGAGACTTCGACGCGGCTGCCAGCTTCCAGCTTCCAGGCGATGTCACCCTTGATCTCACGAGAGGTAGCTAGGGGCGTCGTGGAGCTATTGACCGTGTCCTTGGCCTCGATCCGGAGCACCTCGCCGGTCTTGGCGGCGGGCCCCGGGAGCACGAAATGGTACTGGCGGCTTCCTTCTCGCAGATCGATCACGATCCGTTCGCAACCCGGGAGCGCTTCGATTTGGGTGCTCAGGCGCAGGTCGCCCACAGGGAAGCGGCTCGACTGGCCGTTGGGGCGAATCGCCCCCCGAATGCTGAGGGGGTAGCCGTCACGGTAGTCATCCATGATCGAGCCACTTGCGGGGTAGCGCAGGCTACCGTTGCCGCGGGCACTGACTTCTTCGCCCTCCACTTGCCATGTGCGAGCGCCGCCGTTGGCTTTCCAACCCCCGAGTCCGCCTTGGCCGGGGTAGAGAGCCTTCCAGACTTCGTCCTGGATCGGCTGCGGTCGGCGCAGGGGTTTCCATTCCGAGTCAGAATCCGGGCGGTTGAAGAGGTCGCCGTCTTCGATCTTCAACTCCTCCGGACCCACACCCACCATGCGCTTGATGAAGTTCTTGGAGAGGTCGAGCGGGTACTTGAAGACCGTCACTTCCCAACGTTCAGGCTCACGGAAGTGATAGGAGAACTTGTCCACCAGGATGCGGTCCTTGATGTCCGTCTCCTCATTGCCCATCAAGGTCGGCTGCATGGATCCGGTGGGGATCTTGTAAGCCTCAACGATGAAGTACTTGAGCATCACCGCCATCACGACTGCCATCGTGATGGCCTCGATGTTCTCTCTCCAGGGGTTGGAGGACTTCTTGGCGTCGTTGTCCTCAGCTGTTGCTGTTGCCATGGGGTTAGTTGTCGTCTCCACCGAGCACCGCAAGGAAAGCTTTCTGGGGAATGTCCACGTTGCCGACCTGGCGCATGCGTCGCTTGCCTTTCTTCTGCTTCTCGAGCAGCTTGCGCTTGCGTGAGATGTCTCCACCGTAGCACTTGGCGGTCACGTCCTTGCGCAGCGCGGCGATGCTTTCGCGGGCGATGATTTTGCTTCCGATGGCTGCTTGCAAGCGAACTTCAAACAGGTGCCGAGGAATCTCCTTGCGCAATTTCTTGAGGATCGAGCGCCCTCGGGTTTGGGCTTGGCTCGAGTGGCAAATCGACGATAGCGCGTCCACGTCCTCGTTGTTGACGAGCAGGCGCATCTTGACCAAATCGTCTTCCTTGTATTCGCTGATCTCGTAATTGAGCGTTCCGTAGCCGCGCGTGGCGGACTTCAGCTTGTCGTAGAAATCATAAATGATCTCTGCCAGAGGGATGTCGTAGGTGAGCTGAACGCGGGTGGCGGACAGGTGTTCCTGACGAATGAAGATCCCCCTGTGATCGTTCGAGATCTGCATCAAGACGCCGATGTACTCCGTGGGGATCATCATGGTGGCGCGCGCAATGGGCTCCAGCAAGGCCTCGAACTTGTCCCTTTCGGGCAAGGTGCCCGGGGAACTGATGTCGGTCACGGATCCGTCGTGGTTGCGTGTGCGATAGGTCACGGAAGGCGCGGTCTGGATCATGTCCAGGTCGTACTCGCGTTCCAAGCGTTGCTGGATGATCTCCATATGGAGCAAACCCAGGAATCCGCAGCGGAAACCAAAGCCAAGGGCGTCCGACGTTTCCGGGAAGTACGACAGGGACGAATCCGATAGGGACAGGTGCTCGAGGGCATCCTGCAGCGTCTTGTAGTCTCCCGGGCTGGTGGGGTAAAAGTCCGCGAACACCATGTGGCGCGGCTCTTCATAGCCAGGCAGCATCTCGACCTCGGGACCCTTGGCGTGGGTCAATGTATCGCCAACACGTACGTCGCCCAGTTGCTTGATGTTGGAGACCAAGTAACCAACTTCGCCAGCCACGAGCTCGTCGGTCTTCTGCATCTTCGGCAAGAATTGCCCAATCTCGATGGCCTCATAGTCGGTCTCCGTGCCGAGCATACGCACCAGATCGCGTCGTTTGAGCGTGCCGTCGAACATTCGGATGTAGACGATGACGCCACGGTATTCGTCGTAGACCGCATCGAAGATCAGGGCGCGCAGAGGACCCGCAGGGTCGCCTTCGGGGCACGGAATCCGCTCGATCACCCGGTCCAGGACCGCCGGCACGCCTTCTCCTGTCTTGGCAGAGATGGCCAAGGCGTCCGTGGCCTCGATCGCCAGGCTGTTCTCAATTTCCTCGGAGACCTCATCCGGTCGAGCGTGGGCGAGATCGACCTTGTTCAGCACGGGCAGGATTTCCATGTTCTGCGCCATTGCCAGATAGGCGTTGGCGACGGTTTGGGCTTCCACGCCTTGGGAGGCGTCCACCAGCAGCAGCGCGCCCTCGCAAGCTTGCAAGCTCTTCTCTACTTCGTAATTGAAGTCAACGTGCCCGGGCGTATCGATCAGATTGAGCTGATACCTCTGCCCATTCATCTCGTGATAAATGGTGACAGCGTGCGCCTTGATCGTGATGCCTCGTTCGCGTTCGAGGTCCATGTCGTCGAGCAGTTGCGCGCGCATGTCGCGCTTCTTGACGGCTCCCGTCACCTCCAACATGCGGTCGGCAAGTGTGGACTTGCCGTGGTCGATGTGAGCGATGATCGAGAAGTTGCGAATGTGTTTCGTATCCACGGAGAGTGCTCAGGCTTCTTGAGCCAGGAGTTCCTGCAATTGAGAGGCGAGTTCGCGCAAGGCGCGACCCCGATGACTGACTTGTGATTTTGTTTGACCGTCGAGCTCGGCGAAGGACTTGCCGTCAACGGCGTGTCCCGGTTCTCGGTATTCGAATAGGGGGTCATAACCGAAATCGCCGTCGCCCCTGGGGGCTTCGAGGATTGTACCCGGGCAAGTGCCTAGAATTGCCGCGACGATGGTTCCGTCGGGGCGGGCCAGGGCCAGGGCGCACACGAAGCGTGCCCCGCGCCCTTCACGGGGCACTGCCGAGAGCTCTTGCAAGAGCTTTGCGTTGTTGGCCGCATCGTCCCCGTGGGTGCCGGCGTAGCGAGCCGAATGAACCCCAGGCGCGCCATTCAAGAAATGGACTTCGAGCCCGGAATCGTCCGCGAGAGCCCATTGGCCGGTGGCGAGCGCCGCGGACCTCGCTTTCTTCGCAGCGTTTCCTGCGAAGTCAGGTCGGTCTTCTTCCACTTCGGGCAGACCGCCAAAGTCCGCGGGACGGACCAGTTCGATGCCCATGGGCGTTAGCAGCTTGCCGAGCTCCTTGAGCTTCTTCTGGTTCCCGCTCGCGAGCAGAATTTTGTGAGCGTTCAGGGTCACGAAACTACTCGACCCCCAGGGCACTCTTCTGAGCTTTGAAAATCTCGTTGCAGGCCGTTTCTCCGAGGGCCAGCATGGCGTCCAGTGAAGTGCGCGAGAACGGCGCGCCCTCTGCCGAGCCCTGGACTTCGATGAATTCACCGCCGCCGGTCATGACCAGATTAAAGTCCACCTCGGCTACGCTGTCCTCGGAATAGTCGAGGTCGCACAATTCTTCTCCCTTGACCCGGCCCACGGAAACTGCGGCCACCTGGCCAACCAAGGGCCAGCCGCGGAGGATGCGCCTGCGATCCATGTCCATCAACAAGTCGTGCAGCGCGACATAGGCGCCGCTGATCGCGGTCGTGCGCGTGCCGCCGTCAGCTTGCAGGACATCACAATCGAGCCAAATCGTGCGCTCGTTCATTTGTTTGAAGTCCATTACAGCTCGCATACTGCGACCGATCAGGCGCTGGATTTCCACCGAGCGGCCATCTACGCGGCCGCTGCGGTCGCGCGACTTGCGAGTGTTGGTGGAGGAGGGGAGCATCGAGTACTCCGCTGTCATCCAGCCACGGCCCTTGCCTTGGAGAAAGCCGGGCACGCCGTCGGTGTAGGTCGCGGTGCAGAGAACCCGGGTGTCGCCAAAGCTAGCCAGCACGGATCCCGGCGCATTCTTGGTGAAGCCGCGTTCGAATCGAATGGGGCGCATGTCAGGCGCCTCGCGTCCGTCGTTTCTGGTCATCGGAAGGAAATCGGTAAAAGAGGGGGTGGGAGGCCAGGGAGTATAGGCACCCCGACCGGGCTCCGGCGGCCTGGAGTCGGGAACAAATGAGAGGGCTAGAGGCCCTCGGCCCTCACCACGGCCTGGATGAACTCGACCGGCAGGTGTCGGGTGTCCCCATCGGGCAGAGCGAGTTCGAGCCCATCGGACAGGCTGAGGCCCAAAACCCTCCCGCGCCAGCTGTCCTTGCCGCATTGCACGTCCACAGTCTTGCCGAGCAACTGGCTCGCTTCCAAGTAGTCCGACGCTAGTTTTCTGTGGTCCTGGCGGACCTGTGCAAGGCGCGCGCCGAGTCGCCCGAGTACGGCTTCTTCCGCATCTCCGATGGTGACTTCAAGCCCCAGGACCGCCAGGCTCGTGACCCGGCGTTCTGCTAGCAATTCGGGGGGGAAGTGCAATTGGCGGACGTTGAGCCCGATTCCAAGCACGAAGTGAGGGCGCTTCGGATCGAAACCTCGACTCTCGGTGAGCGTGCCGCAGATCTTTGCGCCGTCCACCATAATGTCGTTGGGCCACTTCAATTCAGGACGCGTGGGCGAGAAGGGAGGTAGGCCGAGATCGGTCAATGCTTCCACGAGGGCCAGTCCTGCGGCGATGGTTAGCGCCGCTGGCCGCAGGGGTGGCGCCTGAGGCAGCAGCACGAGGCTCATGTACAGACCCTCGTCCGGCGTGCTGTGCCACACATTTCCCTGGCGCCCGCGACCGTGGGACTGGCCCCGGGCCACATGCAGATCGCCATGCTGGGCGTTTCCAGCCTTCAGGCTCGCAAAGGCGCGCTCGGTGGTGGAATCAACCACTCCGTGTCGTATGGGTTGGAACTGCATGGGAACTCAGGGCCGGCGGGCAGAGGAAGCCTCAAATCGTGTAGAACGTGCGGGCTTCCGTAATCGTTCCCTTGGAGGATATCAATGCTGCGAGTCGTCTCCCATGCCTTCGCCCTCGGCCTATTGACCGCGTGCGTCTCCGCGTCCTCTCAAGGGCAAGTTACCGCCTTCACAGGTGCCCGCATTTTACCCATTTCCGGCGCTCCCATCGCGAGCGGTACCATGCTGGTGAGTGATGGAAAAATCATCGCTGTCGGTGCCGACGTGACCATCCCGGACGGAGCAGAGGTCCATGATCTCTCAGGAAAGCTGCTCATGCCGGGACTGGTGGACACCCACTCCCATCTCGGCGGTGGTGGCGCAGCGGACCGCTCGGCGCCTATCCAGCCTGGCGTTTCTGTCTTTGATGCTATCGACGTGCGCAACACTGGTTTTCAGCGCGCCCAGGCGGGGGGCATCACGACCGTCAATGTCATGCCAGGATCCGGGCACTTGATGAGCGGTCAGACCGTCTACATGAAGTTGCGCGACAAGAACACGATTGAGGAGTGGGTGGTTCGCGATCAGGATGGGAAGGCCATGGGCGGCATGAAGATGGCCAATGGCACCAATAGCCGCCGCAAAGCTCCCTTTCCCGGAACACGGGGCAAGTCAGCTGCGCTCGTTCGCGAGACGTTCATCAAGGCGCAGGCTTACCGCGACAAGCTCGCCAAAGGTTTGGAGGATCCGGAGAAGGCGCCCGCCCGCGACCTTGGAATGGAAGCGCTGGTCGAGGTGCTCGAGGGCAAACGCATCGTGCATCATCACACCCACCGTCACGACGACATCATCACGGTGCTGCGTCTGTCGAAAGAGTTTGGGTTCCGCGTCGTGTTGCACCACGTGAGTGAAGCCTGGAAGGTGCCTGAGGAGATCACGGCGGCTGGCGTGGCCTGCTCCCTGATCTTGATCGATAGCCCGGGCGGGAAATTGGAAGCTCGGGATGTTGGTTTTGAGGCCGGTGGCATCCTCGAACGGGCGGGCACGAAAGTGGCCTTTCACACGGATGACCCGATCACGGATTCGCGCTTGTTCTTTCGCAGCGCGGCGCTCGCGGTCCGGGCAGGCATGACGCGGGAAGGTGCTTTGCGGGCCTTGACGCTGGATGCGGCAGAGATGTTGGACATGGGCCAGCGTGTGGGTTCCCTAGAAGAAGGCAAGGATGCGGACTTCATCGTGATGGACGGAGATCCCCTCAGCGTTTACTCCAAAGTGCTCGAGACCTGGGTCGACGGTGTTCGAGTCTTTGACCGATCGCAGGAACAAGACCTCTTGTGGGCTGTTGGGGGCCTCGGGGCTGGCCAGCGGCGAATCATGCAAGCTTGCTGCGAACGTGGGGAGGACAACTAAAATGAGTCAAACAGCAATGAGTCAAACAGCAATGAGTCAAACAGCAATGAGTCAAATAGCAATGTTGAAGCGAACCTGGCTAGGGCTTGCGCTGTTTGCGCTCGCCAACTCTTCCTTGGCCCAAGACTTGGCGGTGCGTGCTGCTGAGTTACACACGGTTTCCGCCGGTGTCATCCCGGACGGTGTCGTGATCATTCGTTCGGGGAAGATCGCGGCCATCGGCCGCGCCTCCGAGGTGACGATTCCTGCAGGCTTTCAAGTGCTCAGCGCTGCGGTCGTAACTCCTGGTTTGGTGGACGCGCACACGGTGGTTGGTATTGCCGGCTACCTCAATCAGGATGGCGACCAAGATCAACTCGAGCGTTCGGCACCACTTCAGCCGGAACTGCGCGCTCTGGATGCCTACAACGCCCGTGAGCGTTTGATCGACTGGGTGCGTTCCTTTGGTGTGACCACTTTGCACACGGGACATGGCCCCGGAGCCGTCATCTCCGGGCAGACGATGGTGGTTAAGACCACTGGCGACACCGTTGAAAGTGCTTCCATCATGCCCCAGGCGATGATTGCTGCCACTCTTGGTGAGGGTGCGCTGTGGTCGGATTCCAAGCCGGGCACCCGCGGCAAGGCTGTCGCGATGTTGCGAGACCTGTTGATTGAAGGGCAGGGCTACATCAAGAAACAGGAAGCCGAAGGAGATGCTCCCGATACCAATCTGCGGCTGGAGGCGGTGGCCCAACTGTTGCGTCGAGACCTGGCATTGCTGGTCACGGCCAATCGTCACCAAGACATCATCTCCGCAATCCGTGTGGCCAAGGAATTCAACCTGCGTTTGGTGCTCGACAGCGCGGCGGATGCTCACATGGTCTTGGATGAAATCAAGCGAGCAGGGGTTCCCGTGATTCTTCACGCGACCATGAAGCGGGCCCAGGGCGAAGCCGAAAACCTCTCGCTAGAGACCGCTTCGCGGCTGGCAGAGGCGGGTATTCCGTTCGCCCTTCAAAGTGGTTTCGAGAGCTACGTGCCCAAGACGCGAGTGGTGCTGTTCGAAGCGGCGTTGGCCGCTGCCCATGGCCTGGGGCGTGAGCGCGCGCTGCATTCCATCACCCTCGGCCCCGCAGAGATCCTGGGCCTTGGAGGACGCATCGGGTCACTTGACGTGGGCAAAGACGGCGACCTGGCACTCTACGACGGCGATCCCTTCGAGTACACAACTCACTGCGTTGGAACAGTGATCGAAGGACGCGTGGTGAGCGAGAAGATTCGTTAGCAGGCGCTTCCCTGTGCGATGGCAAGAAGCGTGGCGGCCCGGGCCTTTCCGTAACCAACGGGGAATAGGCCGCGGGTCAGCACGCCACTTGAATCTGGGCTGCTCCAGCTTCCGTGTCCCCGGGCGGACGGTTGTAGGCATTTGGAGCGTGTGCTCGCCGCAGACCCCTGCACAATGCCCTGCATGATTGCTCTGGGACTCTTCGCGACCTATCTCGTGCTCACCATCGGCGTTGGAATTTGGGCTTCCCGCCGCAATTCCGACAGCCAGGAGGATTACTTCCTCGGAGGGCGTAGCTCTTCAGCTTTTGCCATGGCGCTTTCGGCCGTCAGTTCGGGCCGTTCGGCCTGGCTCGTTCTGGGTGCGAGCGGCGCCGCCTGGTCGAGTGGTCTGTCTGCCTTCTGGTTGTTCCCCGGCTACATCTTGGCGGAAGCATGGATGTTTACGAGTATCGGGCCTCGACTTCGCTTGCGATCCATCGCGTGCGGAGCGTTGACGATCCCCGAAGTCTTCGAGCGTAGCGTTCTCGGACCGAACGGTCGCGGCTCTTCACGCCTGCCCCTGAGATCACTGGCGGGTCTGGTCATCGTTCTCTTTCTGTGGACCTACATCAGCGCGCAACTCGTCGCTGGCGGCAAAACCCTGGGCGCGATCTTCCCCTCATTGGATGGGCAGACATGGGGACTCGTGTTGACCGCCGGAATCGTGCTTGTCTACACCTGGTTGGGAGGCTATCGCGCCGTTGTGGTCACGGACGTGGTGCAGGCCTGCTTGATGCTTGTCGGCATTGCACTCCTGCCCTTGCTTGGATTGATCGAAGTCGGCGGCATCAGCGCTTTGAAGGAGCAACTGCTCGCCGTGGATCCAACATTGATGCAATTCGGCGCCGAGCCATTGATCATCCTCGGGGGCTTCTGCATCGGACTTGGTTCCCTGGGCAATCCACACATCCTCGTTCGTCACATGTCATTGGAGGATCCCAACACGGCTCGCACGGCACGTCGCGTGGGCACGACCTGGAACATCTTGATGGCGGCCGGCGCCCTTGGTCTTGGACTCGTTGGACGGGCGCTTTACCCCGAAGCCTCGCTGCTAGGGGAAGGAGGGCGCGAAATGCTGTTTCCCGTCATGGCAGCCGATCTCTCCTCGACGTACTTGTTCGCGGGCTTCGTCGGCTTTCTGCTCGCCACTCTCTTCGCCGCGATCATGTCGACCTGCGACAGTCAGTTGCTCGTGATCGCCTCGAGCCTGATTCGCGACCTGGGTCCCCGCCGGGACGCTGGTCACGATGGCGGACTCTTGGCTGGGCGTCTGGCCGTGCTCGGCACCTTGAGCGGCGCCGTTTGGTTGACCTTTGGTGAGAGCCCGTTGATTCACAACCTGGTCTTGTTGTCCTGGTTCGCCCTCGGTGTGGGACTAGGACCAGTGCTGTTGTTGGTGCTCTTCGATGAACGCACCACGGCGCGTGGGGCCTGTGCAGGAATCTTGACCGGCGTGCTGGGTATCGTGGGAGTCTGGTTCTTCTTCCTGCGAGAGTCGGGGGGGCATGTGTCCTGGGAAGCTGCGTTGGTCTTCTTGCTGTCCCTTGGGGTCACCTTTGCCTTGCGCAGCAGAGATCCGCGCCCGTCCGGTCACGCTTGAGCCTGGGTTGATACATGAAGAAGGCGCGGACGGGAGTCACCCGTTCGCGCCTTCTTCTCAATAGGTCTCGATCCGCTACATCAGCAGTGTGCCTTGCTTTTGGCCCAGGAGGCCTTTGAGGCGTCCCATCACATTCGAGTGGATCTGGCAGACACGACTCTCAGTCAAGGCCAGCATCTCGCCGATCTCGCGCATGGTGTGGCCGACCTGGTAGTACTGCTCAATGATGAAGCGTTCCTTGTGGGTCAACGAACGCGTGATGAACATCAAGAGGTCCGCGCGGTTGAGTTCCCGGAAAGGATCGCAGGCGTTTTGGTCCTCGAGAATGTCGAGCTTCTCGGTCGCGTTGTCGTCATCGTGGTCTTCCCACTTCTCTGACAGGGAGAACATGGCCTTGGCGTTCGCCTCACGCATTTCCTTCGAGAGTTCGCTGTGCTCCATCTCGAGGGTTTCTGCCAACTCGGTGTGGGTGGGCTCACGACCGTACTGGCCGGTCAAGCGCTGGAGGGCCTTCTCAATCTTGCCAGCCTTGAGTCGCACCAGACGCGGCACCCAGTCCTGTGAGCGCAGTTGGTCGAGGATCGACCCGCGAATCCGAGTAGAACAATAAGTCTTGAACTTGATTCCCCGATCGAGATCGAAGCCGCGAATGGCGTCCATCAAGCCAAACAGGCCCGCGCTCACCAAGTCATCGAGTTCGATGGACTTGGGCAAGGTCTGTAACAGGCGGTCGGCGATGTAACGCACAAGGGGCAAGTGGCGCTCCATGAGCTCGTTGCGGATCGCTTCGATCTCGGCCAGGCCCCGTTTGCCTTTCTTCTTAGAGTTCTGGTACAGCAACCAGAGTTCCTCGGTGGGGGTCTCGGAGGTGATGCCCTGGACCCGCTTGGTCATCTTGGCGGCGCCTTTCGCAGGAGACTCTTGGGCAGCCTTGGATGTCTTGGCGTCCTTCACTGCGGATGCGAATTTCTTTGTACTCATAGTCATGTTCTTCGAAGAAGCGGAGCCGCTCTAATACTTGATCAAGGAATGTACGGGCACGTCGCCCAGCTTTTCCCGCCCCGGGAGAAAGCCAAGTTCGATGACGAATGCGCAAGCAACGGGAGTCGCGCCGATGCGACGAACGAGTTCGATCGAGGCGCCCATGGTCCCACCGGTAGCCAGCAGGTCGTCAACCATCAGGAACCGTTTGCCTTTCTCGCCGGCGTCCACGTGGATGTGAACCGTGTCTGACCCGTACTCGAGTTCGTACGAGACGGACTCGGTCTTCCAGGGAAGCTTGCCGGGTTTACGGATCGGGACAAAGCCCTTGCCGAGCTGGTTGGCCAAAGCCGTGCCGAATATGAATCCACGGGACTCGATCCCGCAGACCATGTCATAGGTAGAGGGGTCCACCAAGGCCGCCAGGGCGTCAATGCTCTTCCTCAAGCCCTCGGGGCTTTGGAGCAAGGGTGTGATGTCCTTGAACAGAATCCCCTCTTTGGGGAAGTCGGGGACATCACGTATGTAGCTTTCGACCAATGGAACAGACTCCTCAGGATGGTGCGATCGACTGCTTTCGCGGGAGAGAACGGGGACCCAGGCCCCGATGCGGAACAGTGTCGCGTCTTATGGCTTCGGAACTCTGGCCGAGCATCTTTAGCAAAAACTACGATTTGGACCCGGGGGCTTACATCCTTTGGTGGACATGAGTCCCAGCGCTGAGACATGGAATTCTTTTCCGGGTTGTTTAGCGGACCTCAACCCGGGTATTGACTCCCTTCTTCCCCCCGGGTGTACCAGCTTGGGTGTGCCGAAGAAAGGATAGAAGGTGCCCGGAGGAGCCTTCAGTCTTCGGTCTTCAGAGTTGGGACAGGCTCGGGGCTTCCGAGGACGTAGCTGAATCCACCTCGCTTGAGCCACACAGAATCGAGTTCGCTCATGGCGTAGGTGCGCGGTCCCGTCTCACTCGGGGGCACGGCGGGGTCGAGGATGAGTGCTCCGCCGGCGCCATCGAGACCCACGAGGACAATCAAGTGGCCGGAGGTAGCGGCGTAGGGCGCGCCCGTGAGCTGACCTTCCTGAACGCCGATGGAGAGAATGAGCGGAGTGCCTTCCAAGAGCTGATCCGCCACCTCGCTCCAGCCGTTGAAGCGGGCCAAGTGGCCGTGCACACCGAGCTCAAAAGCCCCTTGTATCGCCCGATTCCAGTTGCCGTAGATGTCGTTCTGGGGATCGTAGAGCAGCTCCGCAACCTTCCGCGTCGGGTGCACCGCACCCTGTTGGGCGAGCACCATACTGACGGCCGTTGGACTACATATCCGCGGGGCGAGGTCCTGCGCCTCGGATGTTTGGCGTCGTTGAGGCACGGAGAGCGCTGGGGTCTGGCGCCGTTCGTCTGCCGTGCTGGTTGCCGCCAGATTGACCGTGCGGCTGAAGCACAGGTGGAAGGACCGCAGAGAGACGACCCCATCGGTGGCCACTCTGACGCGCACCGCTGTTTGTGGTTGGGTCAGCTTCAGGAGGTCGACTTCTACCCGAGCGGTGGCGGACTCGGTACTCGCGCGTCGGTCTTCCGCCCAATTTCCCCATCCTCCAAGGTCGAGCCAGGGCGTGGGGGAGTGTTGGGCCGCTTGCCGCACTTGGACTTCCACACGGAAGGGCGCCGAGGCTTCGCGCGATACGTTCCAGGAAGGGAGGAGCTCATCAAACGCAAACGGGGCGCTGTACCAAGGCGAAGTCCAACCCCGGGAATCGACGGCAATGCCCGCGCAAGGAATCGAGCGGGTCCTGTGTACTTGGGTGGCCGATGCGTTGGAGTTTCCTGGCCCAACGCATCCCGCCAGCGCCAATCCAAATCCTAGGAGGCCCAGCTTTCCCATTCTTCGTTGGCCTTGCTCAACTCGTCCTCGACCTCGGCGATCTCGAACTGGACATCGCGCAACTTGTTGGCATCACGGTACACATCTTCGTTCACAAGCATGGCATTGAGCGCTTCCAGGCGTTCCTCAAGGGTCATGATGCGCTCCTCGAGTTTCTTGAACTTGTAGGGATTGTGCGGCTTCTTGCCGCCCGAGGAGTTGGCCTTCTGTTTGTTGCCAGGTGCCTTTGCTACGCCTTTCTCGGCTTGACGCTTCACGGCAGCTTTGTGCTCAGTTTTCTTGCGAGCCGCGTCTGCCTGGGTCTGCGCGAGTTCCTCTGCCTTGGCATTGCGCCAGAAGGAGTAATTGCCTTCGTAGCTTCGAATTCCGTCTTCGTGAAGCTCCACGATGCGGGTGCAGAGTTCGTCCAATAACTCACGGTCGTGGCTGATCAAGACCAGGGCTCCACCGAAGCTGGCGAGCATTTCAGAGAGGGCCGTGCGCCCGGCCAGGTCGAGGTGGTTGGTGGGCTCGTCCATAGCAAACCAACTCGGGGACTCTCGCACGAGCATGGAGAGGGCGAGGCGTGCGCGCTCACCACCGGAGAGGTTTCTGACCTCTTTCTCGATCTCCTCGTCGCCGCGAAAGAGGAACAGCGCCAGGTGCGAACGAATCTGACCGTCGGTCAGGTGTGGCCAGCGGCGCCGAATCTCACTCATCGGCGTGCCGTCGGGCAAGAAGTCGCCAGTCTCCTGATCGTAGTAACCGCACTCGGACCCATGACCTCGTTCCACCGTGCCTTGCTTGGGAGATTGACGCCCCGCGAGAATCTTGAGCAGCGTAGTTTTTCCGATTCCATTGCGTCCAACGATGCCAATTCGTTCACCACGGCCGACTCGGAAGTCTAAGTTGCTCCACACCAGCTTGTCGTCGTAGCCCGCGCCGAGTTGGTGAGTCTGAAAGACCTTTTCACCACCTCGCTTGGCTTCTGGTGCTCGAATGACCGGCTTGCGGACATCGTGAAAGGGTCGCTCCAAGCGCTCGATATGGGACAGCTTCTTCATGCGCCCTTTGGCTTCCGCCGTGCGCTGGCTGCCCATGTGTTTCTTGATGAAGGCTTCTTCCTTGCGGACGAAATCTGACTGGATCTCGAAGGCCTTGGACTCACTGGCGAAGCGCTCTTCCTTGAGCACGATGTACTTCTTGTAGTTGCCTGCGTAGCGCACGAGCTTGCCGCGCTGCAATTCGAGCACGCAATCGATCGCATTGCTCAGGAGTCGCCGGTCGTGGCTGATGACCAGTGCCGCCCCCTGTAGATTGCGAATGTAGTCTTCGATCCACTCAATGCCGGGCAGGTCCAGGTGGTTGGTGGGTTCGTCGAGCAGCAGCAGGTCATGACCCCCTGCAAGCGCGCGCGCCATGGCAGTGCGCCCTTTCTCGCCACCAGAGAGTGTCACGGGGTCGCGGTCCCAGAGATCTTCCGGGAGACCGATGCCGCCCAAGACTGTCTCGACCCGCCGTTCAATTTCCCAGCCCCCGAGAACTTCCACACGCTCGGTGAGATGGCCTTGCTCCGTCATCAAACGTTCGAGCCGCTCGCCCGTGGCCTCGCCCATTTGCTCCACTACGGTCTCGAGAGCCTTCAGGGCTTCGTGAGCCCGTTGCATGCCGCCCTCGACGTACTCGCGCACTGTGGAGCCCGCTTCGAAGTGCGTGCGCTGGGCCACGAAACCAATGTCCGTGTCCTTGCGGATCACGATCTTGCCGTAATCGGGGACCTCGAGGCCTTCGATCAAACGGAAGAGCGTGGACTTCCCGCCCCCGTTGCGCCCCACGATACCAATTTTCTCCCCCGGATCGATTCGGAGATTGGCACCGGTCAGCACCTCCTGAGAGGAGTAGTACTTCTTGACGTTTTCTAGGCTGAGGAGGCTCACGGCGGACTTGGGCTTGAGGAAGGCGGAGAGTCTACCCTCGAAGTTCCGATCGGAGATCGTCCCTCGATCGTTTCCGTGCATTCAGCCCAATGAGCAGCGCGCTTCAATGCTCTGGGCCTGACGCAACAAGCCCCCTTCGGAGAGTCCGAAGGAGGCCTGCTCAAGGGCGCTAGCGCCGTGCTAGCGCAGATTCAGTAGACCCGTTCCTTTGCCCGTCAGAAGGGTCTCCGTCATCGCAAAGTAGTTGACGTGATTGGCAAAGGCGGCTGTCCACGGAAGTCGCTCTGTTTCGCACACGACGCCCAGTGCAATCGAGGAGAAGCTGCGCGTGATCTCGAGCTCTTCGGGATCATCCAGCATGCTGACGAGGGGTTCGACCACGCGCTTGTCCCCGACCAATCCGATGCCGGCGATGATCGCAGACTTGACCGCGGCGCTCTTGCCGTTCTCGAGGGCATCGAAGAGCGTCGCGACGATGGTCTTGTCATCCAACAGTGCCAGGGCCACGGACGCTTTGCGCAAAGGGATGGGGTGGAACTTGGACTCAGCGATGATGGCTTCCAATTCCGGGCGGGCATCGGCTGCTCTGGATAGGCCCAGGCCAATGGCCGCGAAACCCTTGGCGTTGTCGTCGCCCTTGCGCTGCAAGCGGTCGATGAGCTCATCACGGGCCTTGGCGTTACCAGTCAGTCCCACGGCGATGCTGTAGGCACCCGAATCCGCTGGGGAACTCGTGCTCTTGAAGCTCTGGAGCAAGGCATCCGCAACGGCTTTGGAGTGGGGTTGACCACCTGCAGCAGCGTGATAGTCCTGTAGCCCCAGGGCGAGAGCGGTCCAGGTCCGGAGTCGGCTCTTGCCGTTCGATAGCTGCTTCAGCAAGTACTTGCGCTCCTTGGCTAGGGCGGCGTAGGGGTCCTCACCATCCCCGGCACGCCCTGAAGCCAACGCCAGCGAAATGAGGGAGAGCCCTCGCTGATTGTTGTCACCATTGCTTACGGACTCGTGCAGGGCGGCTCGCAATTGCTTGTCCACACGATCCTCATCCGCATCCCCGAGCATGCCGAGGGCTTCGATGATCCCGTAGCGCACCAAACGGTCCGAACGCTTGTGCCGTTCCAATTCCACCAGAAGCGAGTCCTTGACCTCATTGCGCAAAGCCTTTGATGCTCCAGCTACAAGGGTTGCGACTGCCTTGGGCGTATGGGCACGCACGTACTCGTGACGCTTCTTGTCTTGCAGGATGCCCAAGAGGTGGCTGATTTGAGCTTCCAGGCTGGCCGTCAGAAATTCGCCTCGATCGACCTTGCGATCGTTTGGGATGCCAGCTTCGGGCAAGGGCGTTTGCCCGATGGATGTGATGCAAGCCACGTGCAAGTCCGGCGTTGCGCCTTCTTCACCGCGCAGGATAGCTGCGAGCCTTCCGACCAAGCTGCGACTCGCATCTTGGTTGTTCATTCGAGGTCCGAGGATTCCCATGGCCAGTGCAGCCAGAGGCCTTGTTCTGCCAGGAACGGACTCGCGGCCCATCCACTTGCGGCCAGCCGGATTGTCGGCCGCGATGTCCGCCAGGATGCGGATGCACGACAGGTCGCCCATGATTCCCAGTGCGACGATCGCGGACTCCGCCATCTTCTGGTTGGGAGCCGAGAGGTGTTGACTGATCAGCTCGATCATCGTCTTGCCTTCGGGCTTGAACACGGGGTGCAACTTAGCGATTGCCATCATGGCGTCGCTCTGCACTTTCCACGAGCCCGACTCGACGGCTCTTTGCAAAGCGGGCCCGATGATCTTGCGAATGTCTTCGTCCCCGGGTGAGAGACTCGATGCCTCAGCGGCCTGACCGTGACCGAGGAAGAAATCGTCGCTGCCCGTGACCGTCCCGCCACCAAGAACATGACGTTTGATGTCGAGGTACGGATCGCGATTGTAGTTCCACCACCAGGTCCAGTCAGAGAGATCCGGGATGCTGACTCCCGAGGGCGTGCTGGGGCCCGTGTTGGGCCGCATAGGTCCAGGTGCGCTGGGGCCAACTGCTCCGGGCGTGTTGGGAGTTGTGGGGCCTGTCGCGGGCGCGCTCGGCCCCCCGCTTCCAGGCGTCGGTTGACCTGGGACCGTATCTCCAGGTCCACCCCAGGGCGGAGGAGGAGGCGGGGGCGGAGGGAAACCGCCACCGTGGGCGTACAGCGGTTTGGTCGTACCGAGACTGAGAATGACGGCGATTACAAAAGTCGAGGCGGTGTGCTTCATGGCATTTCTCCGATGCGGGCTGTGGGCCGAGCTTCGAATGGATTCTGTCACAGGTTGGAGTCTAGATAACTGCGTACCCCAGCGGTGCCTACACACGGCGACCGGAATTGGAGGACAACCTTTTGTCCAAGTGAGCAAGCGCTCTCCTGATTGTGCGAAGGCGAACGGGATTAGGCGGGCCTGGCATCCTGGTTCGTCGTCAGTTTACTAACGAATACCAGGGCCAAGACGCTCACTAAGACCGCGGGGAGGGCTGCATCCAGGCTCGACACGAATTCGTGCAACCCAGCGGAACCGGCCTTCTCGGTCCACTGGACGGCGATTTCGCCGAACCAGAAGTGCCACAGGATGGCGGTGCCCAATCCAGTGATCATGGACGTTACCGCTCCGGCTGTCGTGGCGCCTTTCCAGAACAGCGCTGCGAGCAAGGGCGGAGTGATCGCCGCTCCGTAGAGTGTGTAAGCGAAGAGTGCGACCTCGAAGAATTCGTCGGACTGAAAGGCGAGCCACAGAGCGAGCAGGCCGAGGACGACCACGATGCCGCGGCTGGCCCGGATCACTTGCTTGTCGTCGGCGTTGGGGCGCAGGAAGCGTTGGTAAATGTCGCGCACCACCGAGCTCGCAGGAGACAGCAGGTACGAGTCCGCGGTGGAAACCACCACCGCCACCACCGTGGCCGAGAGCAGAGCTCCGAGCAGGGGCGGCAAGGCCTCAAAAGCGATATGAACGATGGCGTGGGCTGGGTTTTCGGGGGCGATCATTTCCCCTCGGGCCACCAGCGCAACGCCGCACAAAGCCACGCCGATGATCAGCCAATCGAGCAACAACACGCCGAAGAACATGCCTGCCGCCGAGCGTCGTGCAACCGCTGGATCCTTTGCGGAGAAGAAGCGTTGGTACATGTTTGCGTCTCCAAGGATCAGGAGAAACGCGGGCAACAGGTAGGAGATGATGCGCGCCGAGCTGTAGGAGAAGGGGTCCTGGTGAGTGGCGGGAAGGCTCTCGAACATGGCCGTTGGTCCACCCAGTTGACTCAAGAGCAACCACAGGGTCACGCCCAGGCCGGTGGTCATCAAGATGCCATTGGCCAGGTCCGTGTAGGCCACGGAGAACATTCCAGCAAGGGCGGTGTAGGCGATCACGAAAGCGGCAACCAGGTACACGGCTTGGTCGTGACTCAAGTCCGGCAGGATGCGCTCGACCACGGACGCCCCGGCGCGGTACTGGTAGGACACGATGATCAGGTAGCCGGCGAGCAGGGCTACGGTTCCCAAGACGCGGGTCACGACACCAAATCTCTCTTCGAGAATGTCCTGGATGGTGAAGTGGTTCATGCGCCGCAAGCGTGCGGCTAGCCCGAAGAGCACCAGAATTCCAACGGCGCTCGAGAGGGGCAAAATGAACGCGCTGACACCATCCTGAAATGCCTTTTGCGCGTTGCCAAAGACGCTTCCTGTTCCGATCCAGGTGGCGAGCAGGGTGCCCGTTAAGACAGCACCTGAGAGACCGCGCCCGGCTAGGGCGAAGTCCTCGTGGGTCTTGACCTTGCGCGCTTTCCAGACACCCAGGACAATGAGAATGGCCAGATAGACGATCAAGAACCAGGCGTGCATCGAAGGTCCTCCTTAGAACTTCAGCTGTTGGGCCAACTCGAGCATCTGTTCCTCGGCCACCTCGGTGGGGGCGGGCATGCCCACCTCGTGCATGTGGTTGGTAGGGATCAAGTGAATGTGCACGTGGGGCACTTCCCAACCAATGACGGTCACGCAAACCCGTTCGCAACCGAGAACACGTTTCATGTTTCGAGCCACCTTGTGTGCGGCAGCCCAGAGCGCGGCGTGCTCCTCCTCGTCCATTTCGAAGAGGTAGCTCACTTCACGTTTTGGAATCACGAGCGTGTGCCCGGGTTGGGCAGGGCGAATGTCGAGGAACGCGAGGTGGGCTTCGTCTTCCCAGACTTTGTGGCAGGGGAGTTCGCCCTCGATGATCTTCGTGAAAATGGTGGCCATGGAAGCAGCGTACCGTATCGGGGCGAGCGGCGCGATTCTTGCAACCCTGGCGTGAGTCAGAGCACTCCGCTCGTTACACTGCCCAGCGCCATGGCTGCCCCCCCCGACGATGCCACCTCCCAACTCGCCCGCGTGGTCTCCGTCGAGACCTGCGGCAGTGACGGCGTTCTGTTGCGGCTGGATCCTCGGATCGGAATGCCGAATCTGGCTGCGGGTCGCTTCTTCATGTTGCGCCGCGCCGACGGAGTGGGCCCGCTGATTCCAAGGCCTTTTTCACTGTTCAAGCAAGAGGGCTCCGAGCTCGAATTCCTCATCAAGGTCATAGGAGACGGCACGCGCGCCCTGGCGGGAGCCACGGTCGGTAGCGAGATGACTCTGATCGGTCCTTTGGGCAATGGCTGGCCGCAGCTCGAGCAGGATCCGCCCTTGGTCATGTTGGCAGGGGGCATCGGGTCAGCGCCCTTTTACGAGTTGGTGCGTCAACGGCTGGCGGCTGGTGCTGCGGCGCAGAGCATGTGCATGATTTATGGCTCGGCGACGGCGGGCTTCCTCTACGACTTGGCCGCGTTTGAAGCTCTCGGCGTGCGGGTGCTGGCGGCCACGGACGACGGTACCCACGGCTTCAAGGGCAATGTGCTGCAATGCCTCGAGGCGGAATGGGAAGCCGGTCGCATCCCGCGCAAGGTTCAGTTCCTAGCCTGTGGCCCAGAGCCCATGCTGGCTGCTGCGGCACGATTGGCCGAGGCGAATGATTTGCCCGCGTGGCTGAGTCTCGAATCCTACATGGGATGTGGCGTTGGCATTTGCAACGGCTGCGTGGTTCCCACCCGGGAGGATGGGCCCATGGGGGACTGGCCCAACGCGAAGTGTTGCGTGGAAGGTCCGGTGTTCGCGCTCGAAGCGATCCGGATTTAGTTCCGCAATGGGTGTTGGATGAAGCCCATGCGCATGAAGCACGCAGGGCTTAGCGTTTACATCCAGGCGCCGCCGTTCATGTCGAGGGATTGGCCAGTGACACCGCGTGCGTCATCCGAGATGAGCCAAGCGACCATGCCTGCGATATCTTCTGGTTCACTCATGCGACCGAGGGGGACAGCGCTCATCGCCATGGCGTAAGCTTCATCGTAGGTCTGTCCCGTGGCGTCGGCGATGCCTTGCACACCGTCTCGGGCCATTTGCGTGTCGACCCAGCCGGGGCAGATCGCGTTGACTTGTACTTCATGCTCGGCTACCTCCGCAGCGAGCGCACGGACCAGGCCCAGAATGCCGGTCTTCGACGCGCAGTAACCCGTGTATGCGGGGACGCCAATGCGCGCCAAGATGGACGAGATGGCAACCAGGTGGCGCGGCCCATTGCCTTCCGGAGCTAGTTGTGCCTGTGCCGCCCGGAAGGAGTTGTACGTCCCGATGAGGTTGATATCGATCAACTCTGCGAAGCGGTCCTCGGCACCGTCCATGTTCGCACCTCCCACGCCGGCGTTGGCGACGAAGGCGTGCAGCGGACCCCGTTGTTCGACCGCCTTGGCTAGGGCGGTATCGAGTGCAGCGCGTTCGCGCACGTCGCAGGACGCCGTACCCAGTTGCTCGGAAGGGGCCTCTCGTTCTTGCTGGCACTCGCCGGCGACCGTGTCAAGTCGATTCGCGTCCCGCGCGAGCAACGTCAAAGCGGCACCATCGCTCCAAAGTCGATGGGCAATGGCCCGTCCAATTCCAGTTCCGGCTCCAGTGATGACGACGTGTTTTCCAGCAAAGCGGCTCATGGCAACAGAATCAGGTGGGTGCGGGAGGAGTGTGAGGTGGAAGAGGGCGCTACTCTGACACAGGTCAGGGCCCTCGGCGCGCCAGGCTGTTGCCTTTTTCACGGTATTGAAGACACTCTCTTCATGAAGAGCACTCGTCAAGACCTGCCCGGCCTGGTGACCGTTGAGCACGAATTTACCGTTCCCCTTGATCACCAGCAACCCAACGGCGAGAGCATTCGGGTCTTTGCACGGGAAGTCTCGACGCCCAGTGCCAACGAAATGGACCTGCCCTGGTTGCTCTACTTGCAGGGTGGACCCGGTTATCCTGCCCCGCGTCCCAACTCAAACGCGGGCTGGTTGGCCCGCGCGATGAAGGATTTCCGTGTCCTGTTGCTCGACCAACGCGGCACGGGCAACAGCACTCCCGTGACCCACGAAAGTCTGGCGCGCTTCACCAGTGCTCAGCAGCAGGCGGACTACCTGCAGCACTTTCGCGCTGACTCGATCGTCGCCGACGCGGAGCACATTCGGCGAGAATTACAAGGCGAGGGCGGTCGTTGGACCTTGCTCGGTCAGAGCTTTGGAGGGTTTTGTGCCATCCACTACCTTTCGGTGGCCCCCGCTAGTTTGGCCGCTGTTTTGATCACGGGTGGGCTGCCCGGCTTGGACGGCCCCATCGAGGCAGTGTATCGAAGGACCTACGCGAAGATGGCGGAGAAGAATCGCTCTTACTACGCGCGTTACCCTCGGGACGTGGAGCATGTCCGTGAGATCGCGGGCTACCTCACCGAGAATGACGTCAAGCTTCCGGGCGGCGCGTCGCTCACTGTCCATCGATTGCAATCGATTGGCGGGGCGCATGGCATGAGCGATGGTTTTGAGAGCTTGCATTACTTGCTCGAAGGGGCATTCGTTGAGGGTGCGAATGGCCGTCAGCTCAGCTACTCCTTTCTGCGCCGCGTCGAGGATTCCACTCATTACGACACCAATCCGATCTACGCCATATTGCACGAGTCGATCTACGCCCAGGGATCTGCGAGCGAATGGTGTGCCTCGCGCTTGCGCGAGGAGTTCTCCGAGTTTGACGAGCAGGCAGCGCCGCTTTTCTTCACCGCTGAGATGATCTACCCCTGGATGTTCTCGGAGTCGCCCGTGTTGGCGAGCTTGGCGGAGGCAGCGGAAATCTTGGCCAGCAAGACAGACTGGGGTCAGCTCTACGACACCGAGGTTCTCTCCAAGAATGTGGTGCCGGTAGCGGCGGCGGTCTACCACGATGACGCCTATGTTCCTGTCGAGCTCTCCTTGGCTACGGCGGCTCGAATTCAGAACTGTCGCACTTGGATTACAAACGAGTACGAGCACAACGGCTTGCGGGTGGATGGTTCGCGTATTGTTGCCCGATTGCTGGAATTGACGCGCGGAGAGGTCTGAAGCGTCCGTCAGTGGAGCTCTGTGTGTTTGCGGGCTCGCGGTTTGGTCGTCCTGGCCAGCAATGCGCTTGAGCGGGCTCTTGCGGAAATACGCTGGGTGCACCAAAATCGGCTTGTTCCGGTTCGCCGCCCGCAGCTGTAGCACCCACGTTTCCAGGAGGGATATTCATGTCGTCACGACATCTACGGTTGGTCGTACTTGCATGTGCGATCTTTAGCTCGTTCACACCGGTACCGCTCGCACTCGCCAACAACTCGACAGGCACGGGAGGCGGAACGGCACCCTTCCAAATCGTTGACAATGTGGAAGGGTCCTTCGTCAACCTGAATCACTTTGCTGTGCGGCCGATTGTGGCCCACCCCTCGGGCAGTGGTTTCTTTGCGCTCAACACCCACGCTTCCACCGTGGAAGTCTTTGATGACACATCCAGCGCTCCGATCGCCGTTTGGGACGTGCCGTGGGGACCCGTGGCGGCTCGTCTCTGGACCAATTCCAGCACCCGTGAGACGAGCTTGCTCGTCAGTTGCCGTGGCAGTCGCTTGCTTGCGCGGCTCGACATCACGAGCGGCGAGATCTTGGAGCTTACGCCTCTACCGGCTGAGCCAGCGGATCTCTTGGTGCTCGATGGCGACATCGCTTTCGTGGCCTGTTCGTCTTTGGACACCGTGGTGCAGATCGATCTACTGAGCGGTGCCAAGATCGAATACTCGCCGACGACCCACCCGAACTTCAACTGCAAGAACCCGGTCTTCTTGGCAAAGAGCAACTCCGGCAAGGTGTTCGTTGCTCCCATGCACTCGGGCAACAACTCAACCGCCAGCCGCCGGGTGGCGCGCCAAGCCGGGACTGTGCTCGACCTCAACGATCCCACTGTGGCTGTGCAGGGGCTGCCGGATGAGGACCTGTTCCTGATCAATCCGGTGACGCATGTTGTCCTGCCCGCCGCGACGGGAGTGGGGACGACGTTGTTTGGCTTTGAGATCAACCCGGTGACCACGCGCACTTGGGTACTCAATACAGAAGCGAACAATAAAGGTGCCATGAATCAGGGCGAAGCCGCCGTGCGTGGGCGCGTTGTGGCCAATCGCCTCTCGATCCTGCGAGCCAACACGTCTTCGCCCTTGCCCGTGCCGGATTTGATTGTGGACCTGGATGACAGTGATCCCGTCACGCCCGGTACCCAGTATCACCGACCGGACTCGGTCGCGCAGCCCTTTGGCCTCGGCTTCCGTGCCGATGGTCACGGGTACATTGTGGGGTTGGGCACCGACAATGTCGTTGAACTCGACGAGAACGGTTTTCGTCTGAGTGAGTTCAACTTGCCCAATGGATCCATTCCTCGGGCTTTGGTGGTGAATGACGCGGCAGGTGTGTTCTGGGTTTATTGCTGGGGTAGCAACCAGGTTCGCGAGTACCAGATCAGCGATTCGTCGCTGATTCGTGTTTGCCAGCTCTCCGTCGATCCCACGCCTCCGAACATCGCTGCCGGGCGTGAGTTGTTCTACGACGCCGGCCATTCCTTCTTCAACAACGGTTCCTGCGCATCCTGTCACGTGGAAGGGCGGACGGATTTCCTGGTTTGGAACCTCGAGCAGACGGGTGTGGATGACAAGGGGCCGCTCTTGACTCAAAGCATGACCGGGCTCGCTCCGCTGGCTCCCTTCCACTGGCGTGGCGAACGCAAGGATCTCGCGGAGTTCAACGGTGCCTTCGATGATCTGCTGGGGGGGACGCCCCTCTCGCGGGAGGATCTCGCGGACTTCCAAGCGTTTGTCCTTTCGCTCACAAATCCGGCCAATCCCTACTCGACGCGTGAGCGTGAACTCGACGACAGCAAGATCCCCAACAGTGTTGCGAACTCCGCCAGCGCTATTGCGGGCCAAGTCGCGTACTTCAACACACCGATCTCAACGGATCGTTTTTGCAACTCCTGTCACGCGCTTCCGACTGGGACCAATCACCACATCTTTGGCGGTGAGCCCTCGGAAGTGGTTCCCAAACGAGTCTTCAATAAGGTCGTCCCTTTCAATCAGACGTTTAGGCGTCTGACTAGCAAGGTGCCGATCGAGACTTACATCGAGCCAGGCAATCCGGGAGCCGGCACACTGGTGGACAACCGGGGATATCTCGGAGTCGCTGCGACCCACGCTGGATTGATCGAGGACTTCACCACTCGCATCTCGGACTTCTTCAGTGGGCCCGTAGTGGATGATCTGACATCCTTCGTGATGCAACTGGACACTGGCGTGGCTCCCGCCATTCACCAGGCCTTCTTGTTGGACGCGAGCACCTTGGTGCAGTCGCAACCCGAGTTGGAAAATTACCTGATGCCCATGGCCGCCGCGCGTCATTGCGATGTGGTCGTGATCGGTCGTTCGGAGCCGGGCGCAGTTCATGTTCGTTGGGCCTGGGAGCGCTCGAGCAACATGTTCATCCCAGATTCGTCGACCTTGACGCCGAGAACACTGGCGGACTTCATCGCCAACGCTGGCAGTGAACGCCACGTCTTCTACGGCTTGCCCGTGGGGATGGCCCGGCGCCAGATGATCGACCTGGACCTCGACGGACTGGTGAATTCCAAGGATCCGCAACCGGCGACACCAGCGGTTGACAGCAACGACACGACGGCCCCCGTCTTCGTGCAACTGCCCACTTTGAAGTGGGCCACCACCAGTACCGCACGTTTGCAGTTCGAGACCAACGAACCAACGGTCTATCGCATCACCTATGGTGAGGGGCTGCATCCGGATCGTTGCGAACCGAAGAGCGCCGAGTGTGATACGACAAGCGATGCTTGGAGCCAGGCCCACACACCACTCTTGACAGAGATGCAGGCCGGCACCGCCATCGACAACGGCATCTACGTGCCGGTGACATTCTCTTACGCTCCCGTTGTTGAGGTGTTTGACCGCGCGGGAAACACGACTAGCTTCACCATGCCCTCATTCGATAGCTTGCCTCACGGGCCGGCTAGCTTGGATGATGTGATCGTTGGCCGCTTGTTTTGGCAGCAATTCGACGATCACGGGCCTGGACCTTTGCAAGCGCGAGCGGACATTCAGGTGCTGTTCAAACACGGCGCGCCTCCTCAACCGCCGGTGGCGCAATTCCTAGTGGCTTGCCGCATCTTGGTGGATGGAGTGCCCAACGACACATGGGTACCCGTGGGCCCGGGCGTCTATCGCGTGGACGAGATCGAGTGGCAAGACCAGAATGACAGCAAGGTCCTGGATGTCAGCGGCCCGCTTCTCGTGAGTTCCGAAACGGATCTCAATGGCATGGCCCACGTGGCCTTTGAGATTCCCGGTTTGTCCGTCGGGCAGAAAGTCACCATCAACCTCGAGTCGGTGTTCCGTTTTGACACTTCGCAGCGAGCCACCCTCTACGCAAACCTCGACGCAGCCAACAATTGCGCAACGTCCGGTGGTCCACCCCCCTGCCGGGTGGTGGTTCCCGTGACCTTCTTCGGACGCGCAGGCACCCGTTGGAGCATGCCGGACACGAAGAAGCGCAGGCGCACCTTGACCGAACCCTTCGACCCTCTGGCGCAGACCCAGATTCCGCTGTTCTAGTTGGAGTCGCTCTTGCACGAAGAAGCCCGCGAGTTGCTCAGCAGCTCGCGGGCTTCTCTCATTGTGCTTGGGTCTCGCCGCTCGTCTCTACTTCGGTTGCGGGTTGGGCTTCGGTTGCGGAGGGCCAGGCGAGCCCATCATCACCGAGCCAGGCGCAGCAGGTTCAGACGTGCACTCGACCTCCGCGGCTTCACAGTCCTCGTCGGCGAACCCGACGTATCCGAGGGCTCCCAGCTGTTCCAGATGAGGTTCCCCTTGAACCTGTTCGATCGGCGGAGCTGCCTTGGGCTCTTGCTCCGTGTGGCAGGCTGCACTCAGGCTGACCCCCAGAGCGAGGGCGGCAGCAGCCACCCGTGGAGTACGGCCGGACTTGCGTGGGCCATGCTGGGGGTCATCCGCCGTGATGCAGCTACCGTCCCGGCGGAATTCGAGCCGGACGCAGAGGCGTTCTCCTTTCTCGCGGCGAGCGAGCACGGCCTCTCCCTCGGACCTCCCCATGGCCGCCAAGTTGATCACGTGCAAGTTGCACTGGTCACAATGGCGTTGTTGCTGGTCCCCTTCCATTCCTTCCCAGGAGGCCGTGCAGGGCTCCGGAATGGTGATGTCCTCTAGTTCTCTATTCTTTAGTTCCATGACGGGTCGGGTTGGCTGCTCGGGCGTGTGTACCTGTCCTACGCTTTGCGAGGGACCCTTCTTGGAGCCAAGTAGG
>JBLIMI010000002.1:0-25219 GCA_047638655.1 Minisyncoccia bacterium
TCGCCGCACTCTTGGCCGTCTGCAACAAGTGGAAGTCGTCCGAGAGGAAGAACCCCCCCAGTGTGAACCCATACATGCCCGCGGCGACTGCGAAGGGAATCAGGCCCCAATAAATCAGCTCGAGCCGGCGCCAGCGCGGTGCGACTCCCCCCTGTGCAGCATTCATCGCCGGATTCTAGCTGCCCCAGGTGCTCCAGGAACATGAATCGGGGGGGGAGGGTTATGAAGGGGTCGAAGCTTGAGGCGGCTTGGTTCCTGGGAGCGAGCCCTGGGAGCCGGTGTGGGGTGTGGGCGCCGAACGGGGGAGAGGGGCAAAGTGACCTGGGAAGGAGAGGCGCATCACGTGTGATTCTCCCCGGCTCGTCCACGGAGGGGCCCCGACCACACAAGTTCAGTGCTTACGTTCGGTGTTCAGCGCCCACGCGCGGAGGGCGCCCAAGGGGCTGGGAAGGGGGCGGCAGGGTTGCCCCCCCCTGAACCTCAAATCCCCCTCGCGGTCGCTGAAATTGGCGATTTAGGAGCGCCTGGAGCGCCTCGTCCTCCAAATGGGTAGTTCTAGATGGGCGAGAAACTACGGGCAATCAGTAACGCTATTTCTAACAGAATTTACAATGTAAGGGGTTGCGAAGCCCCACATCACCCAGGCTTGGGATACTCTTGGATTCAGCTGGCGTCTAGCTCCCGGAGTCTGTTTCGAGAGTGCAGTCATGAAAATTCTTGCGTGCTGCTGGCCTGATTCAATCCCCGTCAACCCGGAACAACCCCCATGCTTTCGAACAATTCTCTTCGCATAGCGATACCGCTAGCCGTGCTTATCGGCGCGCAAACGAACTTGGCCTTGGGCCAAAACACCAGCCAGCTGTCAGAGAACGGCTGGTATGCGGATGACACCCGGGCGGATGGCTTGGGCGGTCAAGCCCTGGGTACCAATCTGGTCAGCCCTACGCTCACGGACAATCCCGAGGCTGGCGCTAGCGGAAATGCCGCTCACGACGTGGACATCACCCGCCAGATCTCGTTTGGTACCGCTCCGGGCTCGCCCCCGGCCGGTACGCACCGTGGTTCAGTGCGCTTGACGATTGGCACGGGTGCAACCCAGGCCAAGAGTCAGCTCAGCGCCCGCAAGGATGACGGCATTGGGCACGCAACTGGCCTCGATGCTTTCGGTCCTGGCATGAGCATGCAGTACTCCTGGTTGGGAACGGGAACGGGTTCAGTGACGCCTTCGATCAAGTTCGGAGTTCAGTCAGTGGACTACGCTTCGATCTGGTTCTCCTCCCGCACAGGTGAGAATGCCTGGGACAAGCTCATGGTCTACGAGCCCGGATTGGGCAATGGCCAGACCGCTGATGGGCTCTGGCACACAGAGATTGTCAATTACACGACTGGCAAGTGGTGGTTGTTTGACCGCACCCAGATCTCGGGTTCCTCGGGAACACCGCTCACCTTTGCCGAAATGTCCACCTCCATAACTCTGGTGGGGACGCAGACCATCGCTGAAATCTACGCCAAGATGATCGCCCCGGGCGCGCTCATTAGCTCAGTGCAGGTCGGTGCCGGCACAGCTGGTGGTGGAGCCGACGTTTATGTCAACCAGCTCACCACGAACTTCTACCGCCCCGGTGAGGTCACCACCTTCGGAGAGGCTACGGGTTCCTGTGATCAGGACCTGGTCAGCAACGTGATCTTCGGCTCTGGAGTCGCGAACGGTTCATTCACCGTTGACCGCAACTCGGGAGTCGAGCTTGGCTTGCGCGGCAAGTTGCGTTTCAACGCCGTCAACGCTGAAGAGAACACCTTCAACAGCAATGGCGACGGGACCTACATCTTCGAGACTGGTTACCCCACAGGCGTAGGTTTGCCTGGTTGGGCCGGGCCCTCGACACCGTTCTTCGCGATCGAGTGGTCGGTGAACTCCGACTACGACGGCACGTCGCTCAACAACTTGGACGCGCTTACTTACGAGGTCGGACTGGACTTCGATCCGGGGCCGGGAACCGCTTACCTGATCTTTGATCCGGTTGCGGCTGATTCCGTGGTGCCTTTTGACCCGCCGGTGAATGCTCCCTTTTGGAATCACTCGTTCGGTAACAATCTCACCGCACCCGGTGGTGGCTCCGTTGCGGGTGACCAGGGAACCTATATCGGACTCTTGGCAGCCAACAACTTGATTCAGAACTCGTGGTCCCCGGAGACCTTCAACCAGGCCCCGTTCAACAACGTGGATCCCTTGAAGCCCGGAGTTTTCGACTACTACCTCGCTGCCTTCGATGGCGGTACGGAAGTGGCACGCACGATGATCACGATTGTCACCAAGCACCCCACGGCCTATGACCAGAACGTGACCAACAACTTGATTATCGGCGGTGGCATCACCAACGGTAGCTTCGTTGCAAGCACGGGCGAGGGCATCGAAATTGGCTTGCGTGGCAAGACACGCTTCAACGCCATGGACTTGCCGGAAAACATCTTCAACAGCAATGGTGACGGCACCTACACCTTTGAAGCTGGATCTCCCACAGCCGGCGCCCCCTGGGTGGCAGCCTCGACTCCCTTCTGGAACATCGAATGGTCCATCAACACCGATGTTGAAGGCACGACAGGTGACGTCATCGACGACTACACCTACGAAATGGGAATCGACTTCGACCGCAGAGCTGGAACCAACTTCCTGGTCTTCGACCCGATCACTTCGGGCGCGATAATTCCCTTCAACGCTCCTCAGGTGATCACTTTCTGGGATCATTCCTTCGGAACCAACGGCACTCCAGAAGGCGGTGGTGTGCAAGCGAATGACGAGGCGACCTATATCGGTTTGACGGCTGCGGACAACCTCATTCAGAACAGCTGGAACATGGAGCTCTTCAATGAGGCGCCCTTCTCCACCTTCAACCCCAACCTTCCCGGTCACTACGAGTTCTACTTGGCTGCCATGAAGAATGGCGTCGAAGTGGCCCGTGCCGAGATGACCATGGTTGTCATGGTTGGTCCGTCCCTGGCGCTGGAAGCTCCTGTCTTCCAGACCGATCAGGACTGCAACTTCCCCGGTACACAGATCGTGGTGGAATTGAGCCAACGCAACCTGGTTGGTGCGGCAACAGGCTTCCAGGCTTTCCTGAACTTCGACTCGACTAAACTGACTTTTGAAGGTGCTTCCAGCAGCTACACCGGTGCTCCTTACAGCACGCACATTCAGGCCATTGCTACCGCTGAGGTGGCGCCTGGCCAGTTGCGACTGGACGGCAACGTTGGCTTTGGCGGTGGAACAGGCAGTGACCTGGACTTTCTCCTCGCCACGCTGGTCTTCACAGCCCACGAAGAGTGCACTCAGGTCTCCGTAGCCTTCGACCTCAGTCAGAACTTCGGTTCGGAACTGAGTGCTCAAGGAAGCCCGATCGTGACCTCGCTTTTGGATTCCTCCAACATCGTGCCGGATGCAACGCACCCGCTGCTCTCGGATTCGCCGGACATCTTGGTTACTGGTGACTCTTCGGTGAACGGTGGTTGCAATAGTGCAATCGTCACTTATCCCTTGCCGACCTTCTTCGACGCCTGCACAGACGTCGTCGTGGAGTGCTTCCCGTCCTCCGGCACAGCCTTCCCGGCTGGCGAGACGACGAAAGTGACCTGCGTTGGAACAGACGAAGCCGGTAACTTCTCAACGAAGACCTTCGATGTAACCGTCACCAGCACTAACTTGGTGATGATTGATGTTCAACTTGTTGGTGTGACCACGCCGGTTACGCGCTGCATCCAGTTTGTCACCGACAGCTGCGGAAGCATCGCGAACGTCGACCTGGGCTTCGATGGAACCGGCAACTTCACTGGACTCATTGAAGTTCCCTGTGGTACTTGGACGAGCCTGTGCGCAAAGGATGAACAGCACTCGGGATGGGACAACCAACCTTTGGCCTTAAGCCTGGATGGGACGTTCTACATGACAGCTGGACAATTCTTGTTGCCCGGCGGTGATACCGACAATGATGCTGACACGGACATCAATGATGTGACGTGGTACATGTTCCAGTTCGGTGGATTGGCCATCGACGGCGGAAGCCCCTGGGATGGTTCCCGCGACGCAGACTTCAGCAACAACGGCGCAGTTGGCTCCGAGGACTACACGTTCCTCACCTCCAACTGGCTGAGTGTTTCTGCTTGTGCCTGTAGCTTGCCCTTCGAGAATGGCTCCGGCGCTGACGGCCTGGGTGGCACCCGACGTAGGACGGAAACGCCCGTCCGTCGCGCGTGGCAAGTCAAGCTCGACGTGGACGGCAACCGTCGCCTTGACTACCGCGATGTGCGTGCATTCGAACTGGCCAATGGCCTGCCGAGCACTCTCTCCGAAGCAATCCGTTCTGACACCCCTGTGGGCCGACGGTAGGTCCTGATGGTCTCACCAAGGGCCCAACCCACCTGGGTTGGGCCCTTGTCGTGGGGCCTCAATCACGCTGGCTTGAGCCTCCGGGTTCAGCGCGTGAGCGGGGCATCTTGGCCCTCAGCAAAGCGTCCTTCTCATGAAGGGGGACTCAAGCCTGGAGCATGATCTGCTTCAAATTCTGGCCCCGTAACCGGCGGGGCCGAACTAGTTGTGATTGAAACCGGCAGACGGCACCGACGACTCTACAAAACACCTCCAACCGCCATGCGATCCACTCTCCCCCTCTTGCTTGTTCTGCTCGGCGCCGGTTCCGCAACCGCACAGGGCATATCCGACCTCAGCTATACGCCTAGCATGACGAACGCCCAAATTGGTGACGTTGTCGATATCAATATTGTGGCGACCTCACAGACGAGCACCTTGGCAGACATCGGAGCCCTCGACACGATCGTGAGCTATGATCCGGCAGTCTTGACGCTGTTGAGCAGCGACCAGGCCAACGCTGGCTACGCATGGTTCGCATCAGGGTTCTTTCCGGACCCCGACAACATCAACGTGGACATCACCGATGGCGAGGCCATGTTCACGGCCCTGGCCCAGGTGACGGTTCCAGCCGTCCCGCCCCAGGGAGCAGGATTGATCATCACCACCCTTCACTTTCAGGTGAACGCTGCTAGCACCGGGAGCCAAATCGTGATCACGCCCCTTTCTGGAGCTTTCGGAAAGACGAAGGTGTTGGACTTCTACAACGCGAATCTAGAGATCACCGGAGACATCTCGTCTGTCGCAACGGTCGTTGTCGGAGGAGGGGGCCCGAACCCAGGCTCTTCTTACTGCGCTGGTGACGGAACGGGAAGCGACTGTCCCTGTAGCGCGAATGGCGCACCAGGTGCTGGGTGTCTTAATAGTGGCGGCACAGGTGCGACCTTGGTCGGCATGGGAAACCCGTCGATCTCCAACGACACCTTTGAGTTGCACATCTCGGGCGTTGCTGGCAGCAAGCCGGGCCTGGTGTTGCGCGGCGCGAACATGGTCAACGGTGGAAACGGCCTCCCCGTCGGGGATGGTCTGTTCTGCGTGACGAGCAACACGGCGCGTTCTCACGTGCAGATCACGACCGGCGCAGGTACCACGGTGTACACCAACTTCTCGGGCCAACCGTTTGGGGCCAGCAGCTATGGAGCCGGGATCGTGACCAACTATCAATTCTGGTATCGGGACCCGCAAGGCACCTGCTCCAGCGGAGGCTTCAACTTCACCAACGCCTGGTCCACGACTTGGCAGATGTAGGTTGTCTGGCCTTGGATCGCTTCACGCGTGACGGCCAGTCGGGGATCGTTTCGACTGGCTGACATCACGTGGGCTGCTCCCTCTTCTAACATCGTCGCACGCTTTTGGCGCGCGGCGATGTTTTCGTTGAACGGGACAACGTGACCCCGAGCGCTCGAAGTTAGCAGGACTCATAGACGCAGAGTTGCCCCGGTGCGCTTCGGGCTCCACTGGAGTCCGCTGCGTCGGGCAAGCGGGAACCGCTCAAGCCTGCGCTGGACGATTCCCATTGCTTGGGCTGTGTGCTCTTCAGCACAGCAAAGAATTGGCTGAAAAGGTTCACTGGCCCCCCAGTGGCATCTAAAATAGTTCCTTCAGACCCCGATTGGGTGAACCAGGAGCAGGACTACCGTTGGAAGGACGAGAAGGAATAGACGGGAAGCGAACGATTCCACATGACTCCGAGGCTGTTCGTCACTTTCTGACGCGCTATGAGCCTCGGCTCTTGGCCTATGTGTCGAAACGCATTCATCCATCTGTTCGCCGCTGGGTCGAACCTCAGGACATCGTTCAGCAGGTGATCCACGAGAATTTGACCGCCGATGACCTGATGCAACTAGGAGAGGAGCAAACTCTCCAACGCTTGTACAGGACAGCCAAGTTGCGGCTCATCGATGAGCTTCGGCGGCATGCCACGAAAGTTGGGGAATCGTTTCTACCACAGGGCTATGTGGCGAGTTCGCCCCAAGATACCGATGGCCTCGTCACCCTGGCGGACTCCAAGGAGTGGTTGAAAGAACTGATCAAGCGCCTCCCATTGGAGTATGCCGAGACCATTGAGCTCGTCTCGCTGGAAGGGCTCTCTTTTGTTGAGGCTGCCAAACGCTTGAACGTATTGCCGGACACGGTTCGAAAACGATTCAACAAAGCACGCGAGGTCCTCTCCAAACTGGCTAGCGAGGCAGCTAGTGGCGAGTAGTAAAGACTCGCAGAGCTCCGCTGAGGATGACCCGCTTCAACAAGCGGTTGGGGACTTCATCGATTGGGCCCAGGAACGCGGTCTTGCTCCCGAGGAGCTTGAACTTGGGGGGCCGATGGTAGAGGGGGAATTGGACCCCACGACGAATATCCCCGCTACCTACGAGCTCTGCCGAGTCCTGGGTGAGGGGGGGATGGGCATCGTGTACGAGGCCAGCCAAAAGTCGATTCCGGGTCGGAGGGTGGCTTTGAAAATACTCAAGCTAAAGTCCTTGGGAGGCGGGCAACAGCGTGAACGATTCCGACGTGAGATCATTGCTGTCGGGCGTCTTGATCATCCTTGCATCGTCCCCATCTTCGACGCGGGAGCCGCTTGCGCTCAGCCCTTCCTGGCTATGAAATTCATTCCGGGGAAGAGTGTCAAAGCCCTACTCAACGAACTCCGGAGGAAGCCGTCGCCACCGGGAACGACCGAAGTCGTGCGAACATTTGTCGGCGCATCAGGTTCAACGGACACCTCTAGCGGTCACTGGGATCCGTCGTATGCACGATGGATCGCTCGCGTGGGGTTGCAATTGGCCGAGGCCCTCCAGCATGCTCATGAACGCGAGGTCGTGCACCGAGATGTGAAGCCTGGAAACGTAATCATCACGCCGGATGGGGGACCTGTCTTGCTCGACTTTGGGCTGGCGAGTCACCAAGAACTACGGACCATTACGTTGTCGGGTGACTTCCTCGGAACACTCGCTTACGCATCGCCAGAGCAACTGGCCGGTGAGCCCATCGACCCGCAAACAGATATCTACTCCCTAGGTGTCATGCTGTTCGAACTTCTGGAACTCCGGCGCCCGTATGAAGCTGAGCGTGGATCGGGGGTTGCGCCGATTTCAGCGAATCAGGAACCATGGCCCTTGAGCAGGCGCCTTCCGCGGGATCTTCGAACGATCATCTACCACTGCATTGCGAGGCGTGCGACCAAGCGCTACCCGAGTGCAGAGGCTTTGGCCCATGACCTGCGTTGCTTCTTGCAAGGTAGCCCGATCAAGGCGCGCGTTCCGGGCGTTATCGAGCGCACGGTGCAGCTGGCAATGCGTCACCCGATCATGAGCGTGGCTTTGCTCGTCGCACTGTTGGCCCTGGGGACAGCCACAGGAGTCGCGCACTCACGCGCGAACGTACGCGTGGAGCAAGGCCGTGGCCTACTGAAAACAGTAGAGGAGGAGTGCGCGTTGCTGGAGCATCAGCTCGAGGCGTATGGCGCAATGCGCGGCGAACGCATTCCCGCTCGGCTTGAGATGGAGCAGATGCGGGGAGAATTGGAAGCGACTGAGGGCCGGATAGAAGCGGGTCTTCAGCGCGCCCGATCCACACTAGAGCAGGCCTTTGAACACGTTGCTGGACATGGGGCCTCGCGCCGGGCCTTAGCGGATCTATACGCCAAGAGGTTGGATTATCAGCTGGCCCTGTATTCAGATCTTCTCGATCCCGCCGCAGTGCAAGCAACGGATGAGGGACTCCGCCGCTTTGATGATGCGTTGCGCTACGCTGATCTATTGAAGACGTCTTCTTGGGTGAACGTGGATGCCAGCGGCATTGTCGCCAAGCTCCGAGTCTTTCAAGATGAGACCGGCGAGCTTGTCTTCGCAGGCGTGACACCCCAGAGAATTACCTTGGAGGCAGGAAGCTATGTAGCGGAGTTGATCGCAGCGGGAAGAGTCCGAACAAGGCTACCCTTCGTGGTTCGGAGGAGTGCCTGTTACTTGAATGCTGGTGCAGTTCCCAGTCGCGAGTTGCGAGTCTCTATGCTCCGGAAGGGCCAGGTTCCCCCCGGCTACATCGTGATACCTGGGGGCGACACCTTGGTGGACTCGGATCCAGTGCATTGGATCACCGTATCGGACTTCATGATCAAGGAGTTGGAGGTGAGCCTTGAGGACTGGGTTCACGATACCAACTTGCTAGAACGCCAATCGGGAATCGCGGTCGGGGATCCCTCGGAACTTCAGGTGGAACGTTCGGGGGACGGCTCTTGGGTTCTACAGGAGCATGCTTCCGGTGACCTGCCAGTCCGTGGAGGCACCCCAATGGAGTACTCCGACTGGGCTCTGCGCATGACGGGGATCATCACTCCGTGTCCTCCGGATTGGTACCCAGACTTGCCCACGGTCGCCGAGTGGATGCGGGCTAGTCGAGGGGCGGATGCGCGTAGCTTTCCGTGGGGCGATCACTTCGATTCCAGCCTCTGTGCGAATTACGAATCAGGGCCCTCGAGTAGTGGGGACGCCCTTCCTATCCCGGTGGGCCGTTTTCCCGGTGACGTTTCTCCTTTCGGAGTGCGAGACATGGCAGGTTCCGTTGTAGAGCAAACGCGAGACTTATTCGCGCCTCGAGCAGGCGAGTACAAGGCTCTTGGAGGTTCCTACATGACCACGGAACAGAGCGAATTGAAGCTAGAGTTCGGGCGCAACAACCGAAATGATCGGCCCCTGCCGGATGTGGGGTATCGCCCGGTTTTGCGCCCGTTGCCCTCCTGGGCGCATCCGCTCGAGAACGCCCCGAGGACGTTTCGTGACGATTTCAATCGACCCGATGGGGAATCCCTGGGGGGACACTGGATCGAACTTCTTACGCCTCCGTTTTCCATGCCGACCAATCCGAATTTTGCGGAGGAGTGCTTCATCGAGAACGAGCGACTTGTCTGTTGCGGTGGCAAGGGACAGTTCTCGAACTCATCTGGGGCCTGGTACCCGATTGGCGTGGGAACGAGGTCAGTCACTATGCGGGCATCCATTGCGGCCAGCCACTCTATTGCCAGCGGGGAACGGGTGCCGCGTTCGTTGTCAATCTCGTTTGTCTCGGGGCTCGCCTTTGGCAAAAAGCAGCGCTCTTCGCTCATGATTGGATTCGATGGAACGCTCGTGCTCGGCTCGCGCCTGTCTGAACGTCAGACCGGTTCTATTCGCTCCACTGAACTTGAATTCAACGGGCCCTGGATAGTGGAATTGGTTCTACTTGAGACTTGGTTGGAGGCCCGGGTCTGGGAGCCCGGGTCCACGCGACCTGGCACGGCACAAGTTCGCCTCGCTCGTCCCGCGGGGCTGACATGGCCGCGCTTCATGGCCGTGGAAGCACCCAATCTAGTTGGAGCGCGCTTGGAACTGGATTGGATCGAAGTCGAAGTGCAGTGACGCTCAATGCGTACGGGCCGCTGTCACCGGCCGCTTGTCCACAGGACCTCAGGACCAGCCAAGTACAGCCCATCTCCCCGCTCTTGGCCTTTGGGCCGTGTGAGCACAAGTAGCATCGTTTGGACGCCCGTGAGATCTAGATCGATGGGTTGTGGCTTCTCACCCGGCGACATGGTTCCCGTGAAAGCGATCTCGCCATCCAACTTGATGCTGAGCCGGGTTCGTCCTTTGGATCCCCCGGGGGCAGGTGAAAGAGACTTCAACGTGGCGTGAAACTGTGCGGCGAGTCCATCGAGCTTGAAGGCGACCACGGTGGGTTGCTCGGGACCAACGCCGAAGTGTAGGCGGCGCGCATCTTCGCTTGCCGAATAGGGTGGAGCGAGCCCCTGTTCCATCCGCGCGGTTCCGTCCGGGTTCTTGTTCCGCACTTGCCAGAGGGGTAAGGCGCGGGTTTCCTTGCCCGTCGGGAACTGCCCCTGCAAACCGCTCTTGATCACCTTGAAGACGGCCCGGTTGCCCCGTTCGTTGTAGTGATTACGGCTTCGTCCTTCCTGAATGAAGAAGTCATCGACATCTAGCCCTGTTGCCTGGATTTCATCCAATAGAGCGCTGTTCGCCGTGACGTACGGCGCGTGGAGCGCTTCGAGCGTTTCGACCATGAATTCATTGGGCCAGCCTTTCTGCGGAGGCCAAACAACGCCTTCACGTGAATTGAAGAGGACGAAGAAGTACTCGAGTTGCCGAGACTCGCAGGTGGTGATTGCCAGCTGAATCAAGCGTCTACACAGCTCTTGCTTGCCCTTCAATGATTCATTGAAGCTCAATAGTTCGGCCGCGGTCTCTTTCTCCACGAGTCCAGAGCCATACATGAGCCAGCGCAAGAGATAGCTGAAGGCCTTGGGTGGGTTCTGCTCAATGTACTCGGCGCTGGTGGCAGGCAAGGTCCCGCTGTCCAACTCCAGCCCGCCTTGTGCCGCCAAGGCAAAGTGCGACTTCGGCCAGCCGCGGTAACGCAGGTTGGCGCGATCGAGATCGCCATCCACCATCAAGCTGATGATGACCAACGGCTTCCCGGCCTCGAAGCGCTCGATGGCACGAGACAGGCTCAGGACGATCTGGTCCAGGCCGTATCCACCCGCAGCGTAGTTGATGAGGGCCATTTCTTCGCTGAGTTCGGACTCTTGCAGGAGCTGAGCCCAGCACGGTACACCGGTCACGCATCCGCCGTAACTGTCTCCGAAGAGCAGCACGGGACGCCGCGCATCCACTGTGGCCTCACTCTTGTGGGCGAAGCTCGCTGGATCGGTGCTTGGATTGACCCAGCCGATGGTGGGCTCCGGAACGGCGGCGTCTCTGCGTTTTCCGGGCTCGGCGAAAATCGTGTTGAGCTTCCACCACAGATCATCATCACGCATGGAGGCATAACTATTCGGCTTGCGCAGAGGCCGCCCAATGCTGGCCACCACAGGTATCTCACTGAACAAGAGGAAGCGGAGTCCGACTTCGGTCAGCAGCACGGTGACTGCACCGGCGATCAGCAAACGCAACAGAACTCCCTTTGGTTTGCGCTGCGGCCATTCTCTGGCGTGAGTAGCAGGTGTCTGGTCGTCGGTGGTCATTGCTTTCATTATCGCTCGAATCCGAGCGATAACACTGTCCCAAGAGTTCGGGGTTTCTGCAATCGTCAGGGCGGGATCTCGCGCGGCGTCAGTGCGATTCGATCGGTCGTGCTGCCGGCGTCGTTTCGCTGAGAGTTGCCGTTCCACTCAAGCGCCATGCAGTGAACACTGGGTCCTCTGGCTGAATTTAGGTCTGGATCTGGGGGCAGCCCCGGGACTTTTTGGCGATCGAGGTGCAATATGCCCCGGCCCGTTTCGCAGCCCTCCAACCGGCACAATTCTTCGATCCCCAAAGGTGAGGCACCACCCGAATCTCCATGCTGCTTACGCGTCTCTTTCTCCCCACGCTCTTCGCCCTCTCGCAAGCAACGACCCCAATCGCGCCTGTCGCGACATCGGGAGAGATTTTCGATGAGGTGGTTTCTGTTCTCGATCGCTGGTACTACGACAAGGACTTTCGATCCCAGAAGCTGCCCGGGCTGGCCGCAGGGCTCCGAGAGCGAGCGCATCGTGCTCCCGACGGAAAAACAGAACGAGTGGTGATCAAGGAGTTGCTTGCCCAGATTCCTTCCAGCCATCTTGCGTTGATCAGCGTAGAAACCTATCGACGCGTAGGGTCCGAACTCGCCAGCAAGGCGCTACCTACCTTTGGCTTGCAGTTGATTAAGCTCGACGGGCGCTATCACGCGACATGGGTCTACGAGGGTGGGGCGGCAGAGAGGGCCGGTATCCTACGTGGAGATGAAGTGCTCACCATCGACGGCCTTGCGCCTGCGGCCAGCCCACTTCTGGATTGGAGTACGGATGATGCTGCCTTGCCCGATGCGGAGATCCACGACCTGCTGGCCGAGGATGGCGCCCGTATCCGCTTGGAAATGCAACGGGGCTCGGGGGAGTCCTTCCATGCCGAACTGGTGGCCTCAGACTATTGCGGCGCCTTGGCTTCCGAGGCCAGCGTGCGCATCATCGAGCAGAACGGGCAACGGCTTGGGTATGTCCACTTCTGGTACATGGCCTTCGACACTCCATCCTCGCTACTGAAGCGAGTCTTGACTGATGACTTTGCTGACTGCGATGGCTTGGTACTCGACCTGCGAGGGCGTGGCGGGTCAGCTCTCGAGTGTGGACGCATCAAGGCGCTACTCGATCCGGAGTCTGGCGAGTGGGGTCGACCTCTCGTCGCACTGATCGATCGTTCGACACGCAGCGCCAAGGAAGTCATCGCTCTTGAAATCAAGCAGGCCGCCGTTGGTCAATTGGTGGGTGAGCGCACTGCCGGTGCCGTGGTCCCTGCCGCTTTTAGAGAGGTTGGTGGTGGCGCCGTTCTGATGTTCCCCTGGATGACCATCGGGAAATTCACGGACCAATTGGAGGGCAAGGGCGTGGCCCCTGATCTCGAGATGGCCGACCGAATCCCTTATAGCGCAGGGGCGGATCCCATCCTGCAAGCGGGCATCAAGCGACTGCTCGAGTTGCACAGCGCGGGCGAAAAGAGCCGCTAGCAAGCCGCTCATCCATACAGTAGAAAGTAGGGTGCTGGACCCGTTCGGGGTCCCGAGCCTAATCGGGACGCCTTGACTACCGGCAGCCTGCTCTCGATGTGCCCCTCGCGCCGCCTTGACTCGAAGTCGCGGCCTATGCTGGCCCCGACAGGTCTTCATGGGTACTGTTCCTTCCATGAAAGACGAGTTGCGTGTCGCCTATCTGCTCAAGAAGTTCCCCCGACTCTCCGAGACGTTCATCCTCACCGAAGTACTCACCCAGGAGTCATTGGGGACCCGCGTGTGCATTCTTGCAAGGCGGCCAGTCGACAGTGAACCTCGTCATCCCGAGCTTGCCAATCTGAAGGCCACGGTTGAGCAGCTCCCGAAGACCAGTCAAATGGAACCTTGGAGCCGTCTCTGCGCCGCTCCGCCAGCTGGTTTGGGAGGGGATGTATGGGACGGCTTGCAGACTTGTGTGAGGGACTACTCGAGCCTGATCGGTGAACGCTTCCCTCGCCTGCTTGCCGAGGCTTTGCACATCCGCCAGAGAGCGGTCGATCTTGCCTTGGATCACATTCACGTCCACTTTGCAACGGAGGCAGCGATTGTGGCCATGCTCTCCAAGAGACTGGGCGGGCCCTCCTTTAGCATCACTGCCCACGCAAAAGACATCTACCGTAGTTCAGTCCGTTCCGAGCTCCTGGAGCAACTGGTCTTGAACTCGCAGTTCCTCGTCACGGTGTGTGATGCCAACGTCCAATACCTTCGGAGCATGCTCTCACCTCGGGCAGGAGAGCGGGTCCGTAGGCTCTACAATGGGCTGGCCCTTGAGCGCTTTCCCTACAACGAGGCCGGCCGAGAGCCCGCGCAGATCTTGGCGGTCGGCCGTCTAGTAGAGAAGAAAGGCTTCCATGTGCTGATTGACTCGCTTGTGGAATTGAAGCGACGAGGCTGCCCGTACAAGGCGACCTTGGTCGGGGGTGGCGACGAAGCAGATGCTCTGAAGCAACAGGCAAGCGAGGCTGGGCTGGAGGCATGCGATCTCGTGTTTACGGGACCGGTGGATCAGGACGAGATTCGAGAGCACATGAAGCTGGCGACACTCTTTGTCTTACCGTGCATCGTAGGCGCGGACGGCAATCGGGATGCGTTGCCCACGGTATTGCTTGAAGCACTCGCAATGGGTGTGCCCTGCATCTCGACTGCTGTGACCGGTATCCCTGAGATCCTCGACCAGGGCCGAGTCGGTAGAATCGTGCACGAAAGTGGCCCATTGCCTTTGGCGGATACCATCGAGAACCTCCTGGGGGATTCCGACCAGCGTTTGGACATGGCGCGACGCGGGCGCAGTCGGGCTTTGGATCTCTTTGATGCCCAAGTTGTCGGCGCTACTCTCCAGGAGTGGTTTCAAGAGAGCGTGCATGCAGCAGCTGAGCAGGAGTTGCCGGCGTGAGCTCCCTGCGATACTACGACCGAGACATTGGGCTCGCGTGTCGACTTGGGGACGATGGGCTTCAATTGCCGACAGAGGATGAACTGCTTGGCTTGGTTCAAGGCCACCTCTGCAATGATGTGGGCCCTGAGCCCGTGAGCGCCCTACTCACTTTTGCTCGCTGGAAGCCAGGCATGGCCGTGCTTGGCACATGGGAGGTTGCCTTCGATGATGGAATGCTGCGTGTAATTTCCTGGAAGAAGTACATGGGGGATAAGGCGCCGAATGCAGCGGCTTCCTATCGCGTGAATGACCACATGCGGAAAGCCGCGGAGCCCTTGCAGGCCTTTGCCTTTCTGCCTGAGCAATCCGGACTGCTCTCGAGTTTTCCGGTGGACCGTGTCTTGCGTGGTGCCGCCCGTGCTCTGGACTTGAGGCGTGTCGGGCGAGCATTGGACAACTCCGGGATCTGGTCGGGGCGGGTCTTTCGGAGGCGCTCTTCGAGTATTGAACTCTTGCGCTACAAGCCCGAGCGCCGCGCAGTGTTGTGCTTGCACGCGAAGCTCAAGGTGAGGACGGACTCCGGTGCCGACGAGGCCGGGTCGAGGCGCCTGGGTGTGCGGGTGCTTGATCCAGGCGAAGCTCGTCGGGTGATTGCTGCCCGCGAAAAGTGTGTTGCACCCACCCTGCCCAAGCTGCTCTACGCAGAACCCGAAGTGGGATTGCTGTTCGAAGAGTGGATCGAAGGCACCCCTGTTGGCCCGGTAGAGTTTGCGGATGCCGAAGCCTCGGCTGAAGTGTTGTCGCAGCTGCACCAGAACATCGGTCAGGCGCCGCCACGCAGCTACTCACGGGATGGGGCGTATCAACTACTGAGTCGAGTTCCCGCACTGATGGAGAAGGCAAACGCCATCTCTACTGCCGAGCCGGCCACGGGTATCTGTTGGATTCATGGGGACTTTCATCCAGACCAATTCATCAAAGCGCCTGGAGCTTTGCGGTTGGTGGATGCGGACGCGCTGAGGGTCGGCGCGCCCGAAGAAGATCTAGCGAGCTGGGTTGCAGATCACCTTTGCCATGAGGCTGGGGTCGAATACCGAGATGCTGTTGGGCCCCTGATCGAGGGTTATTGTTCGCAGAGCAAGGGCATCGATCATGCGTACCTCCGTTCACTGGTTCGGGAGGAGCTTGTGCAGCGTGCAGCGGCCGCATTGCGGCGCTTGGAACAGAGTGCAGAAGAGCGAGCCGGGGATCTGCTCAATCTAGCGCGGGCTTTAGACGGACCTAGCTCCAGCGCTTGAAAGAGTGGGCTTCGGAAGAGTAGCAGCCGCAATACTCGCTGTAGGGGTGTCTAGTGCTCCAAGGACTACCGTGCTCAAGAGCGACAAGCGGGCCATGCAATTTCCGGAATCGGCAGGGACCAAACCAACGGCCCATGCGAGACTATTTTGCATGCTCCTTCAACATGATCTCAAGCGTTTCGCGCCTTCCAGGGGCACTTACGAACTGACTAGAGAGGTGGCCGACCTTGTTTGCTCATCTGGAATCCGAACAGGGCTCTGCACAGTCTTTGTGCACCACACTAGCGCTTCCTTGATTCTATGCGAAAACGCAGATCCAACAGTGCGCGAGGATCTTGAGGCATGGCTTGCGCGTGCGATCCCCGACGGGGACAGAATTTTCGTGCATACCGCGGAAGGGCCGGATGACATGCCGGCGCACGTACGGACTTGCTTGACATCAACATCGGTCGGCATCCCTGTTCGAAACGGCGAGCTTGATTTGGGAACGTGGCAAGGCGTGTACCTCTACGAGCATCGACTCAGCGGCAGCACCCGGCGCGTGAGTGTGACCATCCTGGGGGAGTGATGGCGATCATCGGCGCAACTCTCTCCGCGATAGCGTCGTAACTAGGGCCGGAACGTGCACCTCAGCGCGTCGGAGAGGTTGACGCCTGTGCCTGTGGCCGTACCAAGGTCACGGTAGATCACTTGAAAGCTCCAGACGGATGCTGGATGAATAACTTGGGGCGGGCCCTGGGTGAGGTCAATGGGAAACACAGTCGGCCCACCCGCGGAGGGCAGTAGTGTTGTTCGGTGGAGGGCTCCGCCCACGCACAGAACGCCATCGCCGAGCGGGACTTGATTCACGGTTTGGCCAAAGAGGACCATGGCGAACCCGCTTGGAAGGGGGGTGGCCGTGATCGAGAAGTCGTTGGCCGCGTGACTCGGCGCACAGCTCGCTGACAGGATGACCGGGGACCCAAGCGAAGACGGCGTGGCTTGACAGTAGTTCGTCGTCCCATCGATCACTTGCCGTTCAAAGGCGCCCAAGTCGAGGACTACAGCGCCGTCGCAAGTCAATGAATCCACCATGCGCGGGTTGTCGCCAAGGTCAAGAGCCGGACCAGCGTAACTGTGATGCGCGGCGTCTACGCAGGGAGAGAGCCGGGCGAGACTGAGATCATCATCTGCCGTTCCGAGTTCTCCATCGGGGCCTTCGGGGTCCTCGAACCGAGGATTCGCATTCAGATTCCATTCGGAGCCACCTTGGGCGTCCCAGTTCTCGATGCAGGAATCATTCAAGAGTATCTCGTAACTCCAATCGAACTTGTTGGCTTGGGCGCCCTGGCCGTCACCAGTGCTATCGAGGTTGCCCCACAGGATCGAGTTGAAGATTCGCGTCGAGCCATGACCGCCCATGATGCCTCCCGCTACGCCGCCTGCAGATGTCGCTCGGTTTCCAAACACGGTGCAATTCGTAAACGTGGTCATGTAGCCCGTCCCGGCTGCGCCGCCTGCACTTCCTGCACCGGTGACCGAGTTGCCCGTGAAGACGCAGTTCACCACGGACCCATGACTGACGTAGAGAGCACCTCCATAGTCGCGCGTCGAATTCTGTTGAAAACTGCAGTTCACGACATCCAAGAGGCTGGATCCGGATTCATTGTCCGCGCAAACCGCGCCGCCAAGCGAACCGCTTCGGTTGCGGCGAAAGTCGCAGTACTCGAGACTGGCCGGCACCCACCCGAAGTACACCGCTCCACCATATTGCCTGGCCTCATTCTCGATGAATAGGCAATTGCGAATGCGGCAATACGGAGGGCCGAAGGCACCAAGCACCAGCGCCCCGCCCCAAGAGTCCCAGTTCGTGTCACCGTTCGCATTCCCGCCCCGGATCGTAAAGCCATCCAAAATGACGCTGGCAAAGCCTGCGAATGTGACCACATGCAGGCTGTTGTCCGCACGGCCTACAAAATTTGGACCGTCGTTGCCCGCTAGGTCTCCACTGAGGTATGTGGTCGCAAAGAGCCCCGCGCGATTTACCAGGGAGGATTCCGTGCCAGCAAATCCACCGTAGACTTCGAGGCCTGCCGGGATCTCAATCGACGCCGTCCGGTCACCGCTTTGGCTGGGAATGTAGAGCCCTTCTGCTACCCACACTTGTTGGAATCCGGAAGTATTGTTCAGCGCAACTTGAATGTCCGTGTACGCGTCTTGCCATGAAGTCCCATTCCCCGCGCCCGCGGCATCATCGTTGACATAGACAACCTGAGCCTGGAGTGGCGCGGCGAGAAGGATCAATGCGCCGATAGCTCGATTCATGCATTCCAATTTATCAGTCGCTCAAATCCCGGGGGCTGATTCCAGGGGGTTTTCGATCGCTTGGGCCCAGCTTGCGGCGATTCCATGGCCCTCACTTGCTCCATGCCTTGGAGAAGGGGCCAGCGCCTGTATCCTGGGTCGATGATTCAAGTCACCCGCTGCACTCAATCGTTTTTGATTCTGGGCCTACTCAGCTTCTCCTGTTTCTCCGAGTTAACGCCCGAGTATGCAGACCTTGTTCTGAGAGGAGGCAAAATCGTAACCGTGAATGCGGACCAACCCGAAGTCTCGGGGCTCGCAGTCCGAGGCGATCGAATTGTGGCCATGGGATCCAGCGCTGAAGTGGCTTCCTTTGTTGGCCCCAACACAGAGGTCATCGAGCTCGATGGCTTGACGGCCATACCGGGTTTGATCGAAGGCCATGGACACTTCATGGGAATTGGTCAAGCACAGATGGAATTGAATCTGATGCACACGCAGAGCTGGGATGAAGTCGTGCAGATGGTCGCCAAGGCCGTGTCGGAGGCGGAACCAGGCCAGGTCATCACCGGGCGTGGTTGGCATCAGGAGAAGTGGAATCAAGCTCCAGAGCCAAACGTCGGCGGGCTTCCTTCGCACGCGGCTTTGAGCGCCGTGTCGCCTGATAATCCCGTTGTTCTCAGGCACGCCAGCGGCCACGCCGCGGCGGCCAACAAGAAAGCCATGGAGATGTCCGGGATTGATGAGGACACTCCCGACCCGGAAGGTGGGGAGATTGTTCGCGATAGTGGTGGGCGTCCCATCGGCGTGTTTCGTGAAACAGCTTCTGGCTTGCTCTCTCCGGCGTTCGAAGACGCGAAGCCTCTCGATCAACGGCGGATGGCCGAGCTGGCTCAAGCGGAAGTGTTTGCCAAGGGCATCACCAGTTTTCAGGATGCAGGAATCTCTTTCAAGACCGCTGATCTCTACCGGGACCTGATCGACGAAGGGCGTTTACGGTTGAGGATGTGGGTCATGATTCGCTCTTCGAATGAGGATTTGGCCGAGAATCTCGGGTCCTATCGACTGACTGGATACGGGGATGATCGATTGACCGTGGGGGGCATCAAGAAGTCGATCGACGGTGCACTAGGTTCCCACGGCGCATGGCTTCTGGAGCCTTATGCAGACCTTCCAAGCAGCGCAGGGTTGAATACCGTTTCCGTGAAAGAAGTCATCGCGGCCGGCGAATTGGCCATCGAGCATGACTACCAACTTTGCATTCATGCGATCGGGGACCGGGCCAACCGCGAGGTGCTCGACATCTTTGAAGCGGCCTACAAGGCTCATCCGGAAAAGACGGACTTGCGTTGGAGAGTCGAGCACGCGCAGCACTTGCATCCGGATGACATTCCCCGATTTGGCGAACTTGGCGTGATTGCTTCCATGCAGGGTGTGCACTGCACTTCCGATGCGCCGTGGGTGGAGCCCCGGCTTGGCGAGCAGCGGGCCGAGAGCGGAGCGTATGTCTGGCGGCGCTTGCTCGACACGGGCGCGGTGGTTTCCAATGGAACGGATGCGCCGGTGGAGGACGTGAATCCGCTTGCTTCGTTCTATGCGAGCGTGTGCCGCCGTACCGAGAGTGGAGATGTCTTCTACGGCGGTCAGCGCATGACGCGTGCGGAGGCTCTTGAGTCTTACACCAGGAGCGCTGCCTACGCGGCCTTCGAAGAGGAATTGAAGGGAACGTTAGAGATCGGGAAGCTGGCGGACATCACCATTCTCTCCAAGGACATCATGACCGTCCCCGAGGAAGAAATCCGCTCAGCCGAGGTCCGCTACACCATCGTTGGTGGAGAAGTGGTGTACGAGAACCTCGATTGAGGGCTTTCCTTGAGTACCGGGTGAGGACATCCAGAACAGGTATCCTGACTTGTTCTGGATCCCCGTAGGGCGCCTCGACGGAGGAGGTATCAAGCATCCGCTAGCGATGCACGACTACCCTCCGCTAGGGCAGCCAGCGCCAAGTGCCCATTGCTCCTCCGGCCCTTGCAACGATGGACACCTTGACGTTTGGGCTACCTAACCACCAGGTATTCGTCCCAACCCCCTGAGAGGCGCACCACACATAGTTGACGCCATTCTGTTTCCACTTTTGATTGAGGTAAATGCCCCCAGGGCCCGCATTGATTACTTTGATCTGAGTGTTGCCCCCAGGGTTTGGCAGGATCGCTACGGCTCCCGGGGCGAGGTTGTATGCATTCGTGAAGGCACGCGCTGAGTGCGGCCTTGGGGAGTTCTCGACCGTCGGGCTTCGGAGTGTGTAGAGCAGTGCCAGCTCTCCTGAGGAGGACCGAGACAGCTCGCAATTCAGCACCGTCTGATAGATGCTGCTGCCGGTTCCCATGGCCCTTGTAACGAGCTCAACGCCAAGCGCGCCTGGGACGCATTTGTACTGATTTCCACTACGGACCGGAGATTGGCCGGTGGTCAGCGTGGTGAGGGAGAGCGCGATCGCGACAGGCACGATCCATCGATAGCACTTCTGGAACATTCAAAACCTCCTTGGTTGTGATTCGCATTGGGGTTGGTTGTCTTGACCCTGACCGCGCAACTCATGTGCGTGGCCGGGGCACTCTTCAACACAAATGCGCGTGACCGAAGTGGATCCGGAAAGCAAACTCGAACTTGTTGCCGTGATTCTCGGTTTGATGAATGCCTGCTGGGGATCGTTCCAAGGGGTACCTTCTCACAAATGGTCCTTGTTCACTGCTTGGCTCCAGCGCTCAGCACAACCTCGAAGGGCGACCTGCGTCCTGAAATGCGGTCAACCCATGGGCAAGTGACCCGTCTTCACAAGGATGACGGTTTCCTCGATGACATAGGGGTGATGCTGCGAGAGGTGCGGGCTCTGAATCCAGGTACCTGCGGGATACCTGCCGTGTTCATCCAGGAAGATTCCCGAGAGCACCATGATCTCTTCACCGCCCCAGTGCTGATGGGGCAAGAAGCGTTCGCCAGGGGGCCAGTGGACAAGTGCAGTGCCTCTACCCTCGAACGAGTGCAATGACTTGACACCCAGATTTCCGTGTCCCGGCGACCAAGGAAGCTGCGCTTCATCGAGCGTGACAACTTGCACATCGCCCCGGGCAAAGACGCCGGTCTTCACGTAGAGCGTGCAGCCTTCCTCTGTATGCAGACCCTCTGGGTGTTCCTTGGGACGTCGCGCGTACGCTCCCTTTCGAAGAGAGCTTCCTGCGAGCAGCAAGGCTCCCTCTAGCACGACCAGTTCCATTCCGTGTTCATCCGGAACTGGTGGCGGACTCGCACCTGGGGCCAACCTAAGGACCTGCGTCCTGAAGTGGTCGAGGGAACGGCCTTCGGCGACCTCCTTGCTCTCAATACCCGCCGCCGTCTCCGCCCAAGCTAGCTGGTTGGTGTCGCAAATCAGGTTGGTTCGGGAGGGGGGCGTCATCGTACTATTGAGGCTCGCAGTGCTTGACTGGGCCGCGGATCGGATCCTGAGTATTCGTCCGAAATGGCTCCGCAGACGAAGCGTAGCATTCCCTTCGACTCACGTTTTCCATCCCCACCCGCATCCCCGCGCCAAATGTTGAAGATCGAGAAGTTGGTCAAAGTCTATCCTGGTCCCGTCGCCGCCCTACAGGGCCTGGATCTAGAGGTTCAGGAGGGCATGTTTGGTCTCCTCGGCCCCAATGGCGCGGGAAAGTCCACGCTGATGAAGATCCTCGCCGGATTGCTGGAGCCGACGTCAGGCTCAGTTTCTCTCGATGGTGTCAACGTGGTCGCGGAGCCGGAGAAGGTCTGGAGCCGGCTGGGATACCTGCCCCAAGACTTTGGTTTCTATCCGCACATGACCGGCCGGGCCATGCTGAAGCACCTCCTGAAGCTCAAGGGAGTCAAGGCAAGCGGGGGAGGCAATGCCCTGGTGGACGAACTCTTGGAACGCGTCAACTTGACGTTCGCTGCCAAGCGACGAGTCAAAGACTACTCCGGCGGCATGCGACAACGACTTGGAGTGGCTCAGGCCCTTGCCGGGGACCCGCGCTTGATTATTGTCGATGAACCCACCGCTGGGCTGGACCCGGAAGAACGACTTCGTTTCTACCACTTGCTCTCCGAGCTTGCTGAGAATCGAGTGGTGTTGCTATCCACGCACATCGTCGAGGATGTCTCCGTGCTGTGCCCCCGATTCGCTGTGATTCGCGCCGGCCGCCTAGTCGCGCGCACCACACCAGCGGCCGCTAGCGCATCTCTGGCCGGGAAGGTCTTCGAAGGCCATGTGGAACGATCACAGCTCCAGGCTTTGGAAGAAGAAGTCACCGTGCTGCAGGCCATGCTCTTTGGCGGATTGAACCGCGTGCGCATCTACGCCGAAAATGGCGTAGCTCCTCCTGGCTTTGAGTCCGTTCAACCAACTCTGGAAGATGCTTATCTCGCGCTCATGCGCAGCGACGATGGCCTGCTTTCGAATACCGGGCTTGTTGGCCGTGAGCAGGAGGCCTCCGCGTGAGCATTCGCCGGCTCTGGGCGACCACTCGGCTCGACCTCGCCCATAATCTGAGAAGGCCGTTATTTTGGATTTGGATAGCGATTCTAGCCCTTGTCTCCTGGGGCTTCTCGGGCGGAAACATGCGCATCCAGTCAGGTGACTCGGACGTGGGAGGGGTCAAAGCCTTCATCACATCGGAATTTGCGATCGCTCAGATCTTGAGTGTTCTGATCCTGTTGTTGCACTCGTTCTTCGTGGCAGTTGGATCGGGTATGTCCGTCTTGCGAGATGAGGAATTGCACGTGGGGCCCGTGTTGCATGCCACGCCGCTCTCTCCGACCGAATACGTGTGGGGCAAGTTTCTTGCCATCATGATCAGCTTCATGACCATCCTGGCCATTCACGTGCTCTTGATGGCATTCTTCAATCACATCACCACCGATGCTGCGGAGGCCGAGTTCATCGGCCCATTTGCGTGGAGCAACTACCTGCGCCCGGCGTTGATATTTGGTTTGCCCACGATCGTGTTCATGGCTGGTGCCACCTTCTGGGTAGGTGAGCGCTTTCGGCGTCCGATCCTCGTGTTCTTCACACCGGTGGCCGTGGTTCTCACCTGTGTCTTCTTTCTTTGGGGCTGGTCCCCGAGTTGGATGTCCGAGCCCATGAACCAGGTGTTGATGTTCCTAGATCCAACGGGGCACCGCTGGTTGCGGGAAACGTGGCTCAACGTGGACAAGGGGGCCGAGTTCTACAACACGGCCACGGTAGGCATGGACGGCGTCCTGATTGGCAGCCGGATCCTCTTGATGTTCATCGGCTTGCTCGGTGTGGCCCTGACGACCCGCCACTTCTCGGCTAGCTTGCGCGGAAAATCTTGGCAACCAAAAGGCAAGGCGGCAGACGGCATCGACCTTCTGCAAGCGGCGCAGAAGGACAGCAATGTAGCGAAGCCGGTTCAAGCTCCCCTTGTTCCATTAGGACTGGGGTCACTCGGCATGCGTTCCGGGCGACCGGGTTACTTTTCCGGATTGGCTGCAGTGACGCAAATCGAATTTCGAGAGCTACTGCACTCGCCGGGCATGTACCTGTTCATCCCCCTGATTGTGCTCGAGACCATCGGCAGTGCGACATTCAATGTTGGGCCATTCGATACGACACCGCTCAACACTCCAGGCTCCATGGCAGTACAGGGCATGGGCATCCTAGTTGGATTTGTGTGCTTGTTGCTCCTCTTCTACACGGTGGAGAGCTTGCGCCGTGAGGAGGGGACCGGGCTGGCGCCGATACATCACTCGACCCCAGTGCGAAGCTCGTCGATCCTGTCGGGCAAGGCACTAGCCAACGCCCTTGTCGGCGTGTTGACCATTGGGGCCGCTCTGCTGGCGAGCCTCTTGGTCTTAGCCATCCAAGGTGTTGTCCCGATCACCATTTGGCCGTTCGTTCTGGTTTGGTGCGTGATTCTTTTGCCAACCTTCCTGCTCTGGTCGACCTTTGTGTCGTTCCTCTACTGTCTCGTCCGCAACCGATACACGACCTATGCCCTGGCACTGGGGGCTCTGATGTGGACCGGCTACAAGGACACCATTGGTGAGCTGTCGTGGGTCACCAACTGGCCTCTCTGGAGTGCTCTACGATGGAGTGATATGGGTGTCTTCGAGCTGATCCATGATGAGCTTGTCTACAACCGTGTTCTGGCATTGACCCTCACTCTCTTCTTCACGGTTCTCACGGTCCGCTTCTTCCCTCGCCGTCAGCTGGACGCGACGAACCTATTACTCCGTCTGCGACCTCTTCCACTGTTGAAAGGTACGCTCAAGCTGACCCCCGTGATCATTCCGCCGATCGTCGTTGGTCTGATGCTGGGAGCTGAAATCGATGCTGGCTTTCAGGGAGACGCAACCACAGAGAGGTCGAAGGATTACTGGCGCAAGAATGTGGCCACCTGGACAGATTCGGAACTACCGGATCTCGTGGGTGTTGAGTTGGACCTTGAACTGTTCCCGGAAGCGCGTTCTTTCGAAGCCCGTGGCACCTATCGCCTAGTGAACGAGCATGACCATGACCTTGTGGTCATCCCGGTGACGGGTGGCGTTAGCTGGCGTCGGCCGGATTCATTGGATGCCGATGAGGATTCAGAAGGGCCGCTCTGGTTCTTGAATGGTGAGCGCTTTGAAACGGAGGACGCCGCAGGTCTAACGCTCTTTCGATTGCCCCAGCCGCTTGCACCGGGCGCGGAACTCCAAATTGGCTTTCATCACTCCGGCGAGGTCCCGCTCGGGGCTACGGAAAATGGCGGGGGCAATATGGAGTTCATTCTGCCCTCAGGGATTGTGCTTACATCCTTCAGTCCCTCAATCGTCCCCAACATCGGCTACAACGATGGCGTCGGTGTGGATGAGGACAATGAGTACGACGCCAAGGAATACCCCGCTGATCACTTTGAGGGTGTGACCCGCTCGCTCTTTGGCGGATCGTTTGCGCCCTACGATGTTTCGATGCGCGTCACCGCTCCAGAGGAGTATCAGATCAATGGTGTGGGCGTGCTCAAGGAGGAGTCCGTCGAGAACGGCAAGCGTACGGTGCTCTGGGAAACGGATTCCCCCGTACGGTTCTTTAATGTCGTCTGCGGCCGCTGGGTTGAGGCCGTTGGCAAGGAAGGGACCTCGATCTTCCACCACCCCGAGCACACATACAACATCCCGGAAATGCTTGAGGCGCTCGATGGTTCGCGCAAGTTCTACTCTGAGTGGTTCTATCCCTATCCGTGGGAGGAACTGAAGATCTCGGAGTTTCCG
>JBLIMI010000003.1:0-23011 GCA_047638655.1 Minisyncoccia bacterium
CCACGAACGAGTTTGTCCGACTCGATCCTGCGACGGGTAGCGTCATCGCCAGCGCGGGAGTGTTGTCGCCCATCGGCACATCCAATCTCAGCCCCAAGACTGCAGTCGATTCCCATGGACAAGTCTATGTGAGCAATGGTTGGGCCAGTAATCCCGCTACGGATGGCCGCATGTGGGCCTTTAACGCGGATCTCTCGCAAAACTTGTTCACGATCAACCTGAACCGCCAAAACAGCGGTGGGCCTGTGCTGGCAGGCGATGGCATCTTGCTGCTCGCGGATCGCAGCGGAGTTCACGCTTATCGCAATTTGGAGCCCGGCTCGCCCTTCTGCTCGGGGGATGGTTTGTCCATCGCTTGCCCCTGTGGAAACACAGGCTCTACGGGAGATGGTTGTGCTAACACGACGGGGTTCGGCGCTCGACTCGCGGGAAGCGGAACGACCGGAATCGGTGCGGATGACATGCTGCTGACCACAACGCAGTTGCCTGCGAACCGATTTGGCCTGTTGTTCAGTGGTCCCAACGCAATCGAGTCACCGTTTGGGGATGGAATCCGCTGTTCAGGGGGGTCACTCAAACGCTACGCAGTTCAGAACTCAGGAGCGATGGGCACGATGCAACAGCCCAACATTGCTTCCTTGGGCTTGGTCAGCGCGGGGGACACACGCCACTTGCAGTGCTGGTATCGAGATCCTAGCGGGCCTTGCAGCGGCGGGTTCAATGTGTCCAACGCCTACACGGTGACTTTCCAACCGTAGCTAGGGCTGGCGTGGCGCGGCGGTACAATGCAGCGCGTGTCCGAAGAACACTCCGAAGCGAACGACAACGATAAGTGGCCGCTGGATTTCCCGCCCCCTCCTCGGGGGCGTGGGTTGCACCGTGCCGTGCTCGGCGCCTTGCTGCTTTCGAGTGCCTCTCTGGTCGTTCTCGCCAGGACGCTGGAGCCCGACCCGCGCGGCTTTGGTACCCACGAACAACTCGGCTTTGATCCCTGCCAGATGCTTGCGGCAACGGGCGTCCCCTGCCCAGGTTGTGGTGTCACCACATCCATCACCCTGGCGTTACGAGGGCGCGTTGTCGATTCGTTCATGGCTCAACCCCTGGGGCTGGCGCTGGCTATCGGGGTTCCAGGTCTCAGTTTGTTGGCGTTGACCGTTCATGCCTGCGGTGGGGACGTCTATCGGACCTTCGAAACCAGACGCGCTCCTTGGTTGCGCCTGGGAATTTGTTACGCCCTGATCGCCTGGGCGTTCAACGTCTTTGTCTGAGACTCACTCCGCGTCTTCCTCATAGTCGTCGATGATCTCTTCATCTTCACCGAAATCATCGGGCGCTGCTTCGACGAGCATCTCGAGATAACTCATGTAGCGCGTTTCAGGAACCAAGCCAGCGTCGAGGGCTACTAGCACGGCGCACTCGGGTTCGTGGTCGTGGGTGCAATTGGGGTAACGGCAATCCGCTTGGTAGCGAACGAACTCCGGAAACAGGCCGCGTAGGTCGCTCTTCTTGATGCCATGCAAACGGAAGACGCGAATGCCAGGCGTGTCCACCACCCATCCACCGAGGTCCATGTGCAGCAGTCGCGAGAATGTTGTGGTGTGTCTACCTTGCTCCCAGTGGGCGCTGATCTTGCCCACCTTGAGATTGAGCCCAGGTTGAATCGTGTTGAGTGAGGTGGACTTGCCCGCACCGGAAGGGCCATAGAGCACCGAAATTTTGTCCTTCATGACCTCCGCCAAAGCGTCGAGCCCACGTCCATCTGTGGCGCAAGTTTCGATGATGGGCACCGGGATCGTCGAGTAGGTGTTGCGCACCTTCTCCAAGATGTCTTTCTTGTCCAGGTCGATCTTGTTGAGCACCAGGATGCCAGGAATGTTGTTCCACTCGCAGGCCGCGAGGATGCGGTCCGTGCGGTTGCTCGAAAAGCGAGGCTTGTTGATCGAGGAGAAGATCAGAACTTGGTCCGCGTTGGCCACTAGCACCTGTTCGCGGGGGTCGTGAGAGGATGCCACCCGGGAGAGGGCGTTCTTGCGGGGCAAGACTTCCATCAAGCTCGCGGGTCGCGTGGAATCGTCCAGATTCACCCAATCTCCGACGGCCACCGGGTTTTTGACCCCCTTTAGGTCTTCGAATAGCAGGCCCCGGGGAGCGGCGTGAATCACCTCTCCCTCCAGCTCCACGTGGCACACCTTGGCGTCCACTCGCACGACCCGGCCTTTCTTCAGCTCTCTCATGGGTTCCTTGTACCTCGCCGGGAGGGTTCGGCCAAGGTGAGTTGCAGGGTATAACTGTTCCCCATGGACGAGAACTCCACCATTCGCTCCCGCAACAACGCGCTTCTGAAGCGAGTTGGAGGGGTCGTGAGCGGCAAGGATCGCGAGGCGTTGGTGCTTGAAGGCGACCGCCTGATCGATGATGCCATGTCCGCGGGCTGGCAGTTGGAGGTCATCCTCGTGGAAGAGGAGCGCGAACAACGAGCCCGGGAGTGGGGCGAGCAGGGGCAGAGCGTGCGTCTCGTCGAGAAGGAACTGCTCCGCCGGGCCAGCGGATTGGACTCCAGCCCGGGCAGTCTGGCCCTGGCACCGATTCCATCAGCCAAGTCCATGGCCGAACTCGACACCCAACAGGCACCGCGGGTACTGGTGATCGCGGGCCTGCAAAACCCCGGAAACCTCGGGGCTCTCGCACGCTCGGCGGAAGCTGCAGGCTTTGGCAGCATCGTGGTCGTGGCGGGTGGCGCCCGCCCTTTTGGTGCCAAGGCTCTCCGAGGATCCATGGGCAGCTTGCTGCGCGTGGATGTGTTTCCGGCCGAATCGGCTCATGAAACCAGCGAACAGTTGCGTGCGCTCGGCTACCGCCAAGTCTGCGCTGCAACCCGCGAAGGAAAGCATTGGCAAGAATTCGATTGGAGCACCCCCATCGCGATCTGGGTCGGTGGTGAAGCAGGGCTCGATCCGGAAGCGATGAGCGCCTTCGAAGGTGTGAGCATTCCGATGGCGGGCCAAGTGGAGTCTCTGAACATTACGGTGGCGGCTTCTTTGCTGCTCTTCAGCGCGGGTGCTGTGCGATGAGCAGCGGGCTGTTTGGCGATCTCGATGGTCCTGCTGCGGATCCGATTGTTGAGTCCATGGCCGACGCGCCCCTCGCGGACCGCATGCGTCCGCGCTCGCTGGATGAGTACGTGGGCCAGACACAACTCGTTGGCGAGGGCAAGGTGTTGTCGTCGCTGCTCGATGGTGGTCTGACTCAGAGTTTGATTCTCTGGGGTCCACCCGGAACGGGCAAGACGACTCTGGCACGTTTGATCGCAGCGCGAACAGGATTGCGCTTCGTTGCTTTCTCGGCGGTCCTTTCCGGGGTCAAGGAATTGCGAACGATCATGGCCGGCGCCGAACAGCGGCGCGCCAAATCGGGGGAGCGAACCCTGCTATTCGTGGACGAAATTCACCGCTTCAACAAGGCACAGCAGGATGCTTTTCTTCCTCACGTTGAGCGTGGAGACATCATCTTGATCGGCGCGACCACCGAGAACCCTTCTTTCGAGGTGATCTCGGCTTTGCTGTCGAGAGTGAGAACGCTGGTGCTTGAACCGCTGTCAGTGGCTGACTTGGTCAGGCTCTTGCGCCGCGCGTTAGAAGACGAGGAACATGGGCTGGCGAGCGTCTTCGAAGCCTCGGATGATATCTTGAGCCAGATTGCCCACGCCTGCGATGGCGATGCGCGGCGATCTTTAACGGCCCTCGAAACGGCTGCCGCGATTCTTGATGAGGGCGAGAACCTAGGGCCAGAGCGGGTGGCCGAAGTTCTGCAACGCAAGGTGTTGCACTACGACAAGACTGGGGAGGAACACTTCAATCTGGTCTCGGCCCTGCACAAGAGCATTCGTAACTCGAACGAAAACGCGGCGCTGTACTGGCTGACGCGCATGATGGAAGCCGGAGAGGATGGAGCCTATCTGGCGCGGCGCCTGATCCGCATCGCGAGCGAGGACGTCGGGTTGGCCGACCCCTTCGCCCTTCGAGTGGCACTGGATGCGGCGGAGGCTTTCCATCGACTTGGCTACCCCGAAGGCAAGTTGGCTCTCGTGCAGTGCGCGGTCTACATGGCGCGTGCGCGAAAGTCGAACGCGATCTACGCGGCTCACGCCATGGCGGAAAAGGATGTGGTGCAGAGCAGCGCGGAACCCGTGCCCCTGCACTTGCGCAATGCAAGCACGCAGATGATGAAGGACGCTGGTTACGGCAAAGGCTATCGCTATGCCCACGATGATCCGGATGCGGAATCCGAAATGAGTTGTATGCCGCCAGGACTCGAGGGACGACGTTACTTCAAGCGACCAGTCCCCCCAGAAAACCCCTCCTGAGGGGTCAATTGGGCCGTTTGGAGCGATTCGCACTGTTCGTGGTCGGCGTGCGCTGTGGACGAGTTTTCCCCAAAAGTGCTGAATTCGTGAGGGAAAGTGCTTGTTCCTGCGATTCTGCCAGACTAGAAAGGTCTTGTTCGCTTTGCGAACAACCTCGGAAACTGCTCAGTTCGCCTGTTAGCGGCTGAGTCGCTTCGAGATCCGTACGCCAACATCAATCAGGATCAGCGGCTTGCCGCGGGTCCTGATTGTGTTTGTGCGGTACTCCTTGGCTGCTTCACCAAGGCTCGTCAGTCGGCTCGCGCGATTCGCAATCGCATCCAGAGCGAACTCGTTCGCTGGGATTGCGTCAGATTGTCCACGGCCATTTGCAGGGCGCGCCTGGACCCCACGAGCACCACCAACTTGCGCGCTCTCGTGATGGCGGTGTAGATCAGGTTGCGCTGCAACATCATGAAATGTTGCGTTACCAGGGGGATCACGACCACGGGAAACTCTGCGCCCTGGGAGCGGTGCACCGTGATGGCAAATGCTGGCTTCAAGTCATTGATCTCGGCCAGAGTGTAGTCAACCTTGCGTTCGGGATAGGTGACGGTTAACCCGGAGTCTTCCACGATTGAAGAGATTTGGCCCATGTCTCCGTTGAACACTTCTTTCTCGTAGTCATTGCGCGTGTGTATCACGCGGTCGCCCACGCGCCAGCGACGTTCTCCTCGTGTGATCTCCAGTCCGCCGATGCCTTGGGCTTCACGCAGGTCATTGTTAAGGGCGTCTACACCTGCGGGGCCGCGGTACATGGGGGCGATCACCTGGATGTCTTTCATGGGGAATCCAAACGTCTCGGGGATCCTGCGCGAGACCACATCGACAACCATCTCTGCGCACTTGTCTGCTTCTTCAGCCGGGAAGAAGTAGAAGTCTGACTGGCGATCCCCTCTCTCGGGAAAGCGAGGCAGGCGACCTTCGAGGATCAGGTGAGCGTTCTCAACAATCAAGCTGCCCGCCGCTTGACGAAAGATGTGCTGTAAACGGTAGAGCGGAATCTCCCCCGAACGAATCAAGTCAGCGAGCACGTTGCCCGGTCCCACGGAGGGCAACTGGTTGGGGTCTCCCACCAGGATTAAGCGCGTGGGTGCCTGCACAGCTTTCAATAGGTGATGGGCCAGGGTGACATCCAGCATCGAAATCTCATCGATGATGATCAGGTCTTCCTCTAGGGGTTGCTTGTCCGTGTACTCAAAGCCGCCCTCAGCGGGGTTCCAACCAAGCATGCGATGGATGGTAGACGCGTCGCGGCCCGTGGCTTCCGCTAGGCGCTTGGCAGCGCGGCCGGTGGGAGAGCCCAGCGCCACGCGCGCCCCTCCCTGTTCCGCCAGGGCTACGATCAATTGCACGATGGTGGTCTTGCCCACACCGGGCCCACCGGTGAGCAACCCGACGGGCGTGGAGAGCAGTCCGAGCACGGCATCGCGTTGGCTCGAGTGCAGTTCAATCTGTGCTCGCTGGGCTGCTTGGTCGAGTTGGTCCGGGGTCGCCAGCCGTTGGGCTTCTCCCGCGCCGAAGAGTTCGGCTAGATTGCGAGCGAGCATAGCTTCGCAATAGGCGAGCCGCGGCAAGGCGAGTTGTATCTCGTCTCCCTCAAGGCCCTCCCCTTCGTTCAGCGCTAGCTCTTCGCTCGCTCGCATGTCTTGCACCGCCTGCAACAGACTGGCTTCGCCGATGGCATTGCCGAGTAGTTCCGAAGCCCGTTGCAGGGCAGCCGATTGTGGCAAGCAGGTGTGGCCGTCATCTGCTGCGTCTCGCATGGCCTGAGCCAGACCGGCGCGTGCTCGACGCGGATCTTCGAGGCCGATGTCCAGGGCACGGGCGATGCGATCGGCCGTGCTGAAGCCGATGCCGTCGACTTGTCCCGCAATGCGGTAGGGGTCCTGACGCACGAGGCTTTCCGTGTCAGCGCCAAGCTTTTCGAGAATGATCGATGCTTGCCAAGGACCGAGCCCCAAGCCGCGCAGGAACGCGTGAGACTTGTGGGAACCGAGTTCGAGGGAGAGCTTCTCTGCCAAATTCTGGGCCACTTCTGGACGCAATCCGCGAATGCCGTCGAGGCTAGCCACGTCCTCCTGAATCAGCTCGAGAGTCTTGGGCCCCAACTTCTCGACGATGCGCTCGGCCAGGGTTGGCCCGATGCCCTCGAAGGAGTCCGAGGCCAAATAGCGGGCCAATCCGGTGGTACTTTCTGGGGTGAGCACTTCGAATTCTTCGAAGGCGAGCTGTTTTCCGTGGCTGCGATGATCCTCCCATTGCCCACAAATCTCGACTCGCTGCCCGGCCAGGGGTCCATGGGCCTTGCCTACTGCCGTGATGTGCTTGGGGCGGTAGAGTGAGCCATCGGAAATCTCGTAACCCGATTCAGGGGAGACTCTTAGGACCGAATAGAGTGAGCCTTCGTCGTGATAAGTCACCCGCTCGATGACCCCCCGGACCCGTATAGGCTCGGTTTGCCCGCCTTTCATTGCTCCCAGATCGCTGCCAACCACGGACCCAGCTTTGCAAGCGGGGACCGGGATTTCCAGGGACCCCTTCCCGCTTGGGGCATTGGACGTTATTCTCTCCGGCCCGATTCGCGCCCCGCGGTCCTCGACCACGAGCGTTGATTTACGGGGTGTTGTTCCCAACCGTTCATGGTGAGGGGCCTCTCTGAGGACCACCGCCAGTAGTCTCCAGGCGCCGATTCCAATGTCGGTGTCTCACCCACCAAACATAGAGTCTTGATTAAGGTCCAGGTTCGTCCGAACGAGTCCCTCGAGTCCGCGCTGCGCCGCTTCAAGCGCCAGTGCAACTACAGTGGTATTTTCCGCCTGTTCAAGGCGCATACCTGGCACGAGAAGCGTTCCGACAAGCGTCGCCGCGAGCGTCGCGAGCGTCTCCGTACAGTTCTGAAGGCAGCCCGCCGCAACGACCCGAACTTCCGCGGTCGTAACGCACGCTCCAACCGTTCACGCATCGCCCGTCGCGCCGTGCGCCGCGCACCCCAGCAACGCTCGGCGGAAGGTTCGACCCGTCCCCGCGAGGAAGGTGGCGAGGGCGGCATGGAGAAAAAGTCCTTCCTGTAGGAGGGACCGCGGCGGAACAACGCGAAACAATCTTCGAGACGCCTTGAAGGTGTCCGAAAAAGCCCCAGGCCGATGAATCTCGGCCTGGGGCTTTTTCGTGGGCGGGCGCGTTATCATGTTCCACCCGCCTTTGCGGAACCATCCATGGGCCTTTTTCCGACCGACCGCAATCTCAATCAGCCCCCCGAGACGGTTGAACTTCGAGTCACGGCCAGTGCGCTGGGTGTGAGACCCGAAGAGGTGAGCATCCGGCTCGATGCATTCCTCTCCAAGCACTTGAAGTGGCGCTCGCGCTCTTCCATTCAACGGCTGATCAAGGATGGCTGGACTAGCGTCGACGCCAGCCGTCCCGACAAACCTACCGGGATCGGTGAGTTGGTTCGTGAGTCTCGTCCTGGCCGTCGTTTGCGCGATGGCAGCCGCGTGGTGGTAGAGATTCCACCCGACTTACGGCTGCCCGTCCCCGACGTCATTACGGACGAGTTCGACATCCTGTTCGAAGATGGAGACGCGATCGCTGTGGACAAGCCTCCGTTGCTGCCCGTGCATCCCAGTGGACGCCACACCTCGGGCACCTTGATCCAGCGCGTCCACGCTCGCTACCAGAAGTCCCACCTGGAGAAGGGCATCGCGCCGCGCCTTTGTCACCGCCTCGATCGCGAAACCAGTGGCATTGTGCTGGTGGCAAAGAATCCAGAGGCGCATCGCAAACTTGCCGGGCAATTCGAGGACCGCGAAGTGGAAAAGGAATACCTAGCCATCGTCGAAGGTGTACCGGAGGAGTCCGCGGGCATCATTACCCTGCCCATCGGCCCGGCCCACACAAGTCAGGTCCGTTTGAAAATGACCGTATCTGCGGAGGGCCTTGCTTGTCGCACGGATTGGCGCGTGCTCGAACGCTTCGAAGACTGCAGTTTGGTTCAGTGTCAAATTCACACCGGGCGCCAGCACCAGATTCGCGTCCATCTGTCCGCCATCGGTTATCCGATCGTGGGCGACAAGCTCTACGGTCCGGACGAGGAATACTTCTGCCGACAAGCAGACGGGACCTTGAGCAGCGAAGATCTGGAGGACCTGCAGCTCCCGCGCCATGCCTTGCACAGTCACCGTTTGGTGTTTCAGTCTTCGGTGACCGGCCAGCCGGTTGAGGTCATCAGTCCTCTAGCGCAGGACTTGCAAGCGTTTCTCGATGAACGCAAGTAGAGCTCATGGTCACTTCGGGCGACGTGTGACCATGCGGTCGACCACGACCAAGGCCGCGATTAAGAGCAGGGTGTGGGGCAATTCGACCACACGCCGCTGAACGAAGGTGGCAAGGATGGTCAATCCAACAGCGAGCGTGAGCAAGAAGCCTGTCCAGTCGTGGTGGACTTCGACTGCGTCGGCGGAGGAAGAGAGTGGCAGGGCCAGAGTGCAACGGGGATACAGCAGCCGAAGCGATGTCAGCGTTAGAATTGCACCAGGAATGGCCAGCCTCAAGGCGAAGGAGCCTCCAGCGAAGAAGAGTGCCAGACCGCTGAGCACGGCGTACAGCGGCAACAGAAAGCGAATGGCCAGGGCTTTGATGGCGCCGTTTTGAATGTCCTCCGGAAGCACGGGGGCCGTTGCGAGCATCCAGCTTGCACCTGGGCTGGAAGTGACCGGGACGTGGGCCAGCAGCACAGGTAAGTAGATCGCGGGAGTGAACAACAGGAGAGCGAGCAAGTCGCGCATTCCTTCACCACCATCCGCATCGGCACCGACGACCAGAAACGCTAGGGGAATACCAACCATGGGGTAGGTGCGCAGCACGAAGTCGCGTTCGAGTGGCAGCGCGTCGTAGACGAGGTCAAAGGTACCGCGCTCTGCGGGGCGCACCCAAGAGCGCGTGGCGAGATCACGCAACGGGCGCAGGGCTCTGCCTAACAAACTCCTGCGGCGTCCCGATGAGTTATCAGACGCCGGAGGCAGCAGCCCGAGCAGCGCAATGGCACCCAGCGTACCGAGGGCCAGCAACCACAGGGCCGGCAGCTGGCTGCCGGCGGGTGCGGTACCGGAAATGGATGCGTACCAGGCGGGCGGCGCGAAGGACAAAATTTCGGGCCAAGCGGCATCGCCCATCTCAATGGCCTGAAGCTCCGGAGCCAGCCCAGGCGCGTTCAGCAATCCCGTGACGGCGCCGATCACCAGAGCGGTTTGCAACAGGACCAGCAGGCCTTCCGCCCTTTCCCCGAAGAGCACCTGCACCAGTAACAGTGCGGATCCAATGGCAACTCCCTGGGCGAGTCCAGCGACCAACAAGAGCCCCCGAGCCGACCAGGCCATGCCTTCCGGCGCGAGCAGGGCTGCGGGCATCAGCACGCTACAACTCAACAGCGACAGCAGCACGAGCACGGCCAAGGAGTGACCGAGGCGTCGCTCAAGCTTGCTCGCGGGCAAGGACTCGACCCAGGCCGCCGCTGGATCCGAACGCAGCAGCCCTCCGAATTCGCCGAGCAAGGTGAGGGCCAAGAGACCCGCGCTGACCGCCAACACGAAGAGTGAGAACCCAAAGGGCCCCAGGGTGCTCCGGACCATCAACGCCAAGGCACCCACCAGCGATCCTTGTGCCAGCAGCGCGGCAAAGGGCACCAGTTCACCCCCGAGGTGGGCTCGCAGGCGAATGGTCAACAGTGCAAAGACACGGCGTAGCATTGGGCGCTCGACTCAGCCTCCCGGGTTCAATGACCCCAACAGCGCCGCGGAACGAGCGACTGGGTCTTCAACCTGAGCGATCTTGGAGAAGACCTGTTCGAGGGTTCCATTCTCGCCCGCGACAACTCGCAGTTCAGCGAGTGAACCGAGGCCGATGAGTCGACCTTCGTTCAGGATCAGCATGCGATCGCACACCCGTTCCACCACGTCGAGAAGGTGGGAGGTGTAGAGCACGGCACCGCCGCGTTTTGCCCAACTGCGAATCACCTCTTTGAACATCGTGGTGGTGGGCGCATCAAGACCAGAGAGGGGTTCGTCCATGACTAGGAGCTTTGGTTGCGGTAACAAAGCCAGAGCCAGGGCCGTCTTCTGTCGCATGCCCCGGGAGAATTGGCCAACCGGATCATCGCGCCGGTCACCGAGCCCAAGGGCTTGCAGCAACCGTTCGCCTTCGTCCCGATAGTGAGCCTCCGCCATTGCGTGCAGCCGGCCAACGAAGTCCAGGTGTTGTCGTGGACTCAGGTTGTCGTAGAGCGGGGCGCCGTCGGGCACGTAGGAAAACGTACGGCGTGTCTCGAGCGGAGCACGAGTCGGGTTGAAGCCACCGACTGTGATCTCACCGGCGCTCGGGTCGATCAATCCACAGATCAGACGTAGGGCCGTGGTCTTGCCGGCGCCGTTGGGACCGAGCAGCCCGAAGACTTCGCCGGGTCGGACGTCAAAGGACAGCTCGGCGAGCGCGACGTGCTCGCCAAAACTCATTCCGACCTTTTCAAAGGTGACGAGCGCGGCTGTCATCTTGCGTGCAGGGATTTTGTGGACTTGGACACGCTTCCCAGCTTCACGAAAAAGGGGCGCGGGTTCCAGAACCCACACCCCAAGGTTTTCTTCGACTCCGAGAGCCGAGGCCGCGTTAGGCCTCTTCGCGTCTAGGCGTGGACTTCGGTGTGCTCGAGGATCGTCACGGTGGCGCTAGTTTCTTCGGTCACCTGTTCCACGATTTCGTTCAAGCGCGTCGGGGTGATGCCTTGCGGGCGTCCCTTGCGCTTGGCGGCGGGGGGGGTGGTGATCAAAATTTCGGTCGGCTCCAGTTCTTGGAGCTTCTTGATCCAGCCTTTGACCTCACTGTCGGTGGAGTTGTCCACCGGTCCGCGTACGAAGCATGTTCGAATGATGATTCTGTCCAGGGAGGACAGGTGGCCGATGATCTTTCCGAGGTCCGTGGCCTTGTGGCCCGTGAGCTTTTGGAATGTCTTCGCGGTGCCATACTCCAGACGGACCACTTGGTTATCGTAGATACCGAGAGTCAGGCGACTCTCTGCGGTGTCGAGTTCCGGGTCGTCGGTGATCAGGTTGAGCTTTGCGCGCGGGAACCACTTGTTGCGCAGAGCACGCAAGTTGTCGCTGATCTCGCGAAATCCAGGGTGACGTGTCGGGTCCACCTCGGAGCCCATCACCAGGATGTTGTCCACCTTTTCGCCGGCCTTCGAGAGCCTCATCATCTCTTGCGCCGCCAAGGTGACTACAACGGCAGAGCGTGGCAGACGATTCTCGCGACTAATGGCGAGGGTCGTGTCCAGAGCACCGAAGTTGATCGTGAGGGCACGCGCCCAACGTTCGGTGCGAGTCGGGCCGGAAATGATGATTTTAGGGTTCAGAACGACCATAAGTGCTTTGGAGATAGCGCAGCGAGCGAAAATCTGGGGACCCACCATCATAGCTTCTAAGGAGGAGATTGCAATTGCCGAGACGGATGTATTGGGGGTTCCGGGCCCCGGGGAGTGGCTCTCCGAAGCGCCGAGAGCAGTAGATAGACGCCCAGCGCGGCTCTGAATGGGTGCTGCGTTATGTGAAGTGGGTTTAACTGGGCAATAAAGGCCAGTAACGGTCCAATGGTGGAATCTTGGAACACGAGTGGGTTATGTTATGTATTTGATGGTAGTTTGCAGATCAATCGGGGCCCGCCGCGCCGGTTTGAAATGGCTCTGGCCGCGAACTGGGCAGCACCATAGGAAGAGACCGGGTGGCCGTACCGCGCGTAACGGATTGTTCGGTGCTCGGAGCACAGTGAACTCGAGGTGGGTGCTCATCTGTCCGGCCGCAACAAGCGGAGCTTGATGTCGCGAATGTTCCGAATGCCTAGTCCGCCACAACTCAATGGCCGCTCCACACCTTCCCGCTTGGACGGGGAGAGTCCCTGCGGTGACACATAAGGGCCAGGAATCTTGACAGTCTTCGGAAGGCCTCCATAGACTCTGCCCCGCAATTCGGGCGGAATAGCGCCTCCTTCATCCTCACAACCTTCGCCCCCCCCTCTGCAGGGTCCTTGAGAGACGCCCGTCGAATCTCAATTTCCCTGGATTGCGATCCCGAACCGACCCCCCCAGCCCGCGTCCAATCAGTCGCCAGCTGAGAAACCCGTAGCGCATGTACTTCGACTACCTCAACGTCCTGCTGTTTACATCGGTCGGGTTCTTCTTCGTGTTCATCAACGTTGCCGTGGGTTCGCTCATCCGGCCGAAACGAACCACGGAAGAGGGGCTTGAGACCTACGAGTGCGGGGAGCTCACCACGGGCGAGACCTGGATCAAATTTGACATCCGCTACTACACCGTGGCGTTGGTGTACGTGGTCTTTGCAGTCGAGATCGCCTTCTTGTTCCCATGGGCGATCGTGCTCGAAGACGCGTTCAACGACACCGGCGTAGCGGCTGGCACTGGTGTTGGAACTTTCGCATTGGTTGAGGGAGTGATCTTCATCGCGATTCTATTCCTAGGTCTGGCTTACGTCTGGGCCAAGGGCGACCTCGATTGGGTCTTGGCTTACGAGGATCACTCATTCCGGCCTGGCGAAGCTGGACCGCAAACACACACTTCCCGCGCTGTGACCGATATCGAAGCTGCGCAGGATGAGGACAAGGTGGCAGACGCCGAACCCGACGGGGAGGACGCGGCTTAAACGCGCTCTAACCGGGACGATTGGTCTGGCGCAGTGGCGCCTTTGCCAGCAACTCGAACACAACATCATGGCTCTCCTAGAAAACGCATTCGAAGAAAACCTGCTGACGACCAAGGTCGATTGGCTGCTCAATTGGGCGAAGCTCAACAGTGTCTGGCCGATGACTTTCGGTCTCGCCTGCTGTGCTATCGAAATGATGGCCGTCGGGGCGGCGCACCACGACCTAGACCGCTTTGGCGCGGGCGCTTTCCGCGCCAGTCCGCGCCAAGCCGACTTGATGATTGTCGCGGGTACCGTGAACTTCAAGATGGCCGAGCGCATCAAGCGTCTCTACGACCAGATGCCCCACCCCAAGTACGTGATCGCCATGGGCGCTTGCGCCACGGGTGGCGGGCCCTACTTCAAGTACGGCTACACCGTCGTGAAAGGAGTGGACCGGGTCATTCCGGTGGACGTCTACATTGCTGGATGCCCCCCGCGACCAGAAGCTCTGCTGGAAGGCTTAATGGCCTTGCAGCGTAAGATTCGCGCCACTGCCGTTATCCGCAAGCCCGCCATTACCGCCTGAGGCGGCTTCGAAGAACACATGGACTTCCAGGGAATTTTCGATCGATTGAAGGCGCAGAACGTGCCCGGAGTGATCGAGGCCAATGAGCCGCGCAAGCCCGATCCGGAAAACAAGAAGGACAAGGGGCGCGGAGGTGATCCTTATGTCTTAGTCGACCCGAACTTGATCTGTGAGTTCATGGTCGCTTGTCGTGACGATGAGCGCTTGGGCTTCGAGATCCTGGCCGACCTCTCCGCGGCCGATCCGTCCAAGGAATCGGAAGAGTTCTGGATGGTGTACCAGTTGCTCTCGATCAAGCACCGCCAGCGCTTGGCGGTCAAATCGCTGATCCCCAAAGCCGACGCCAAGATCAATACATTGTCCGGCATTTACCGCGCTGCCCGGTGGCATGAGCGCGAATGCGCGGAGATGTTCGGCATCAGTTTCAACGGCCACCCGGACCCTCGCAAGATGTTGCTCCCCGACGATTGGGTCGGGCACCCCTTGCGCAAGGACTACGAGTTCCCGACGGAGTACCACGGTATTTCCTGCGTCTAGCCCACGACCGCCACCAGCTACCCGCTTCCACCCCGCTTCCCACTAGCGACTCTCCGACGCATGTCGAATTCCTCCACAGCTAACTCATTCTTCCCCGAGCCCCGCATCATGCCGGGCGGCGAGAAGGAGTTCATGATGGACGTGGCCACGTCTGATCTTGAGATCAGCATGGGCCCCCAGCACCCCGCCACGCACGGCGTGATGCAGGTCCTGATTCGTGCCGATGGCGAAATGCTGACGGCCGCCCAACCGCGCTTGGGATTCTTGCATCGCAGCGCTGAGAAGATCGGCGAGAGCGTGGAGTGGCTGCAGTACCTGCCATACACCGATCGCTACGATTACCTGGCGGCGATGAACAACAACCTGGGCTACTCGATGGCGGTCGAGAAGCTTCTGGACGTCGAGATTCCTGAACGAGCGCAGTACTTGCGCATGATCTGTGTGGAGCTCAACCGCATCGCATCGCACCTGGTGGGCTTTGGTACTTACGGCATCGACATGGGAGCCTTGACCCCCTTCCTCTATGCGTTCCGCGAGCGTGAGTGGCTGCTGATGATCTTTGAAAAGATCTGTGGCGCTCGCTTGACCTACAGCTACCTGCGAATCGGCGGCGTCTTCAACGACGCGCCTCCCGGCTGGTTGCAGGAAGTGGAGCACTTCTGCGACGTTTTCGTCGGCAAGTGGCAGGAGTACTACGACCTCCTGATGGTCAACAAGATTTTCGTCAAGCGTACGGCGGACGTGGGGGTCATCACCCGCGAACAAGCCCTCGATCACGGCTTGACGGGCCCCATGTTGCGAGGCTCTGGCGTCGATTTCGACCTGCGCAAGGACATGCCGTACATGAAGTACGGTCAGTGCTATGAGTCTGGCGCTTTTGAGGTTCCGATTGGCAAAGGCGAGATGGGGCAGGTTGGCGATTGCTGGGACCGCACCTACGTTCGAGTCCAAGAGATGATGGAGTCCGTTGGCATCGTCCGTTGGTGCCTCGGCATGATCGAGGATGGCCCGGTGATCGGCGACGTGGCTAAGACCATCAAAGTGCCTCCCGGCGAGTGTTACGTCGGCATCGAAAATCCCCGAGGCGAACTTGGACACTACTTGGTTTCGGCAGGCGGCAAAATCTCCATCCGTTGCCGCGTTCGCGGACCGTCGTTTTGCAACCTCGCGATCCTAGAGGACATCATGCCCGGCACTCTCTTGGCGGACTCGGTGGCTATCATCGGTTCGACGGATGTCGTGATCGGGGAGACAGACCGTTAGATGTTGAACCTCCTCGCAAGTACAGAGTTGGCGGCAGCTAGTGCGGCCACCACCGAAGCGGCAGCCGGCGGCAATGTCGTCCTGCGTTTGCTAAACGAATTCGCCCCCGAAGGCCTGCCGGGATGGCTCTTGCCCTTGGTGACGGCTTCGATCAGTGTTGGCATCGTGATCGCGTGCATCTCCTTGATCGCGATGGTCTCGGTTTGGCTGGAGCGCAAGGTGTCTGGCCACATCCAATGTCGCTATGGGCCGATGTACGCCGGTGGCTGGCACGGTTGGGCGCAGACCATTGCAGACGGTTTGAAGCTGCTCACCAAGGAAGACATGATTCCTACCGGGTCGGATAAGCCGCTGTTCATGATGGCGCCGGCGATCGTCCTGGGCGCCATCTTTGGTGCCTTCGTCGCCATGCCCTTGGCCCCTGACTTCTTCTTTGCCGACATCGACATGGGGCTGTTCTTCATCCTAGGGATGAGTTCCTTGACGACCATCGGCGTGGTGATGTCCGGCTGGGCCTCGAATTCCAAGTGGTCGCTGTATGGCGCCATGCGCGAGGCGGCCCAAGTGGTCGCTTATGAGATCCCTCTTGGGGTTGCGCTGCTGGTGCCGTTGATCGTAGCGGGAACCTTTAACTTGCGAGAGGCCAGCGAACTACAGGCCGGCTGGTATGGGATGGAGTGGTTCATCTTCAAGAACCCCTTCATGTTGCCCGCCTCGCTGCTTTTCTTCGTCGCCTCACTGGCGGAGACGAAGCGTGCGCCGTTCGACCTTCCCGAGGCCGAGTCGGAATTGGTCGCCGGCTTCCTGACCGAATACTCAGGCATCCGCTGGTCCTTCTTCTTCATGGAGGAGTATGCAGCGATGTACCTGATGTCCCTGGTGGCGTCGGTCTTCTTCTTTGGCGGATTCGAGAGCCCGTTCACTTACGGGGCTCGTGAAGCTTTCGGTGACGGTCACTTCGTGACGAACGTCGTCGCGGCTTTGACGCTAATCATCAAGTCCATGTCGGGCGTGATCCTCATGATGTGGATCCGCTGGACTCTACCCCGCGTCCGCATCGACCAGGTGATGACCATGGGGTACAAATATCTCACTCCGCTCGCTCTCTTCTGTGTTCTCGGGGCCGCCGTTTGGGAGGCCATTTTCTAATGTCACAAGGTGTCACAACACGTAAGCCCACTTCGGTTGGCGATTACTTCAAGAATATCTGGGAGGCCCTCTCCACGACGGTCGCCGGATTGAAAATCACCGGTCGGTACTTCTTCCAGAAGCCGGTCCCCGAGCGCTATCGCGGGATCCATTACCTCGAGCAGGACAAGTGCATTGAATGCAACGCCTGCGCGCGCGCCTGCCCAATCGATTGCATCTCGATGGAGACCGTGCGGCACGGCAAGGAGTTGGAGTGGATTGCTTTCTCCATCGACTACCAGAAGTGCATGTTCTGCGAACTGTGCGTCTACCCCTGTCCTGCGGACTGCATTCACATGGGAACGGAATTCGCCTTCGTGACCGAGGATCGCAGCGAGCTGAATCTAGACCTGCTCTCCTACAAAGGGATGTCGCGGGACGCGCGCATCCGGATGAAGGAAGCCGAGATCAAGAAAGCAGAGAAGGAACGACTCAAGAAGGAAAAAGCAGATGCCAAGGCCAAGGCCACGGCAGACTCGAAAGGGAAAGAGGGAGGCCAAGGCGATGCCTGACCTTCAAAAAGTCTTCTACGGCGGCATGGCTTTGCTTGTCGTGGCATTCCTCGGGTGGGGAGTCACGGCAGCGGGAGCCCCAGGGCTTGCCTTCGGGGCCTGTGCAGCTTTGACCATCGGCGGTTCATTGATGTGCCTCTGGGAACGGTCGGTTGTGCGCAGTGCTTTCTCTTTGATGGCGACTTTTGTTGGTTGCGCGGGGCTCTTCATCCTTCTCGGAGCGGACTTTGTCGGGATGGCGCAGATCTTGATCTACGTCGGCGGCATTCTTGCGCTGCTGCTATTCGGCGTCATGCTCTCGCCCCCTGACATGGAGGAGCGCAAGCTGGTCCGGGTTGGAGGGGGATTGTTGACCATTGGACTCGGTGTGGCGTTGATCGCTTCCAAGGTGGCGGCCACCGTTAGCTGGGCGGCCTTGCCCATCGACGAACTGCCCGAGCCCATGACTCGAGCCGAACACATCGGCATCGCGTTCATCGCTCCTGATCAATACGTGGTGGCGTTCGAGCTCGCCGCGATCCTGCTGACCGTGGCGCTCGTTGCCGCCGTTTACATCGCCCGCCGGAAAATGTCGGACCTCGAAGTCACTCCGCAAGGCACGCAGGGGGATTCCTGATGGCTCTTGGAGCTTACATCGCCGTCTCTGCGGCGCTCTTTGCCATTGGGCTCGTGACCATCGCGGCCAGGCGCAACATCCTCTACGTGCTGTTCGGGATCGAGATGATTCTGAACGCGGCGAACATCAACTTCATTGCTTTCAACCGCTTCAACGGTGATGGCATGGACGGCCGGATGTTTGCGATATTTGTGATCATTCTGGCTGCGGCGGAAGCTGCGGTGGCTTTGGCCATCGTGCTCAATGTCTACCAGCTCTTCCGGACCACCAAACCCTCGGACGTGGATCTTCTCCGCGAGTAGCCAGGACTTCACCGTTTATGGACCTCCACTTTCACCCCGAGACTGACTTCAAGCTGCTGCTTGCGGTCCCGCTGATTCCTCTCTGCGGTTATCTCATCCAGATCTTCTTCGGGCGCTTCTTGCCCCGCAAGGGAGACTGGCTCCTGACTCTTGGCATGTTCGTGACCATGTGCATCACGCTGCTCATGTTTGCCAAGGCTCTGAACCACCAGATGTCTGGCGGTGACGCCCACGGAGCAAGCGAGGCCGCCGGTGCTTTCTGGCAACATTCCAAAGACATCGGCTTCTCTTGGAGTTGGCTTTTCCAGACAGCAGAACCTGCTGAGTCGCCGCTGAACCTGACCGTCGGCATCCTGTACGACGGCCTGGGCTCGGCAATGTTGGCTGTCGTGGGCATCGTCTCCTTCTTCGTGCACCTCTTCTCGATGGGGTACATGAAGGGTGACTGCCGCTATCACATCTTCTTCGCGAACATCAGCTTGTTCACGGTGGCGATGTTGAGCTTGGTGCTGAGCGACAACATCCTGTTCTTGTTCGTCTTCTGGGAGGTGATGGGCCTTATGAGCTACTTGCTCATTGGCCACTTCAGCCACGACCCGAACAGTCACCGCATCACTCAGGCGGCTGCTGCTTGCAAGAAGGCATTCCTCACGACCCGCATTGGCGACTGCTGCCTCTTGATCGGGTTCATGATGTTCTACTACCACTACGAGACTTTCGACTTCCACCAACTGTGGGAGGTGACCACTCTGGACGTGGCTGAGCACGGCTGGCAAAGCTGGCATCACACGGCGGGTATGTTCCTCTTTGGTGGAACAGTCGGCAAGTCGGCGCAGTTCCCCCTGCACATCTGGCTTCCCGACGCCATGGAAGGCCCGACTCCGGTGTCTGCCATGATCCATGCGGCGACCATGGTTGCCGCCGGCGTGTTCTTGCTCGGACGTCTGTACCCGATTCTGTCACCCGAAGTGCTGACCGTAGTGACGGCCACCGGTAGCTTGACTGCCATCTTCGCGGCCACCATCGGCATGACCGTCTTCGACATCAAAGGCGTGCTCGCCTACTCGACGATTAGTCAGTTGGGCTTCATGGTTGCGGCCATCGGAACGGGCGGACTCGGCCTTGTGGCCGGCCTCTTCCACATGGTCACCCACGCCTTCTTCAAGGCTTGCCTGTTCCTCTCGGCTGGTTCCGTGATCCACGGCTGCCACCATGAGCAGGACATGCGCAAGATGGGCGGGCTGCGCAAGAAGATGCCGGTGACCTTCATCTGCATGCTGATTTGCACCCTGGCCATCGCCGGTATGCCCATGTTCTCGGGGTTCTACTCCAAGGACAAGATCGTGCAGTCCACGATGATGGCCAACGAGTTGTACCCCTCCTGGGCCACCGCCTTCGCAGGGATTGCTCTGCCCCTGGCGGCATCGCTGACGGCCTTCTACATGTTCCGCCTGATCATCATGACCTTCTTCGGCAAGCCCAAGGATCAGCACGTGTTCGACCACGCGCATGAGTCTCCCTTGCCGATGACGATTTCTCTGGCGGGCTTGGCGTTCCTGGGCATGTTCGGCGGCCAGTTCTGGTTGGCGAACATGGACATCATGGGTGCCCATTCCACTTGGTTTGAAACCCTGGTGGGATTCGATGCCCACGACATGACCCATCTGTCGGGGCTCTACCCGGGAATCACCCTGCAAAACACCTACGTCGGCCTCGACCCCGCGCTGGTGAATGAGGTGGGGCACCACGCGCACTCATCGGCCTTGGCTCTGTCATTGACAGTCGCCTTCCTGGGCATTTTGGTCGCGTACATGACCTACTTGTTCAAGTTCCGCTGGTTCGACCCGAAAAAGTTCACCGAGCAGATCGCACCGATCTACCGCACGGTGCTCAACAAGTACTACATCGACGAATTTGCCAACAAGACGGTCATCCGGCTCTCCATGGTCACTGCCCACGTCTTGAAGTGGTTTGACGCCACCATTATTGATGGCTTCGTCCTCACCGTGGGACGCACCAACAAGATTGCTGGTTCTGTTGCCGCTTGGTTCGACAAGACCTTCATTGACGGACTCGTCAATCTCGTGGGAGCCATCTCACATGCACTCGGAGCTGCCTTCCGACTGATTCAAACGGGGCGTATTCAGCAATACGTCTCCTTCGCTGTGGCCGGTGGCTTGCTCACCGTCGCATGGTTCATCCTCTCCTAACTGACGCCCGCGATTCCTCCGCTACCCTAGCGACCCGATGGAAAACATCCTCTCCGTGATCACCTTTGTCCCGCTCATCGGGATGTTGGTCATTTGCTGCTTGCCGAAGAACGCTCTCGGCTTGATCAAGGGCGTCGCCCTCGTCGCCACCGGCATTCCGCTGATTCTGGCGACTCAGCTGTACTTTGGTTACGACCCCTCCATCGGTGCGGACGGCACTTATTGGAAGGTCGAGCATTTCACCTGGATCAAGATGATCGGGGCCGACTATCACGTGGGAGTGGACGGCATCAGCCTGCCTCTCGTGTGGTTGACGGCGCTGCTGCTCTTCCTTGGTGTCCCGGCATCCTTCGGGATCGCAAAGTCGCAGAAGGCGTACTTTGCTCTCCTGATGCTGCTGGAAGTTGGAATCTTCGGGGTCTTCATCAGCCTCGACTACTTCCTCTTCTATGTCTTCTGGGAGATCATGCTGCTGCCGATGTACTTCCTAATTGGCATCTGGGGAGGCCCGCGCCGCGAGTACGCGGCCATCAAATTCTTCCTGTACACCTTGGCGGGCTCCGTCTTGATGCTGATCGCGATCATCGCCCTGCGACTCGATAGCGGCACCTTCAGCATTCCTGATCTGGTGGCTTTGGCACAAAACGGTCAATTGACAGGTGCCAACCTGCCCGGCGGCGGTGAGCTGCTCGGGATGGAGTTCTTCACCTGGGCCTTCTGGTTCTTGTTCGTCGGCTTTGCCATCAAGGTGCCGGTGTTTCCGTTCCACACCTGGCTGCCCGATGCTCACGTGCAAGCGCCGACACCGATCTCAGTCATTCTGGCCGGCATCCTGCTGAAGCTAGGTGGCTACGGCATGATGCGTGCCTGCTTCCCGATCTTGCCCGTGGCCTTTGTGGCCAATGCCTACATCCTCGGCATCTTGGGTGTGATTAGCATCGTCTACGGATCATTCGTCGCCCTGGGCCAAACCGACTTCAAGCGCATGGTCGCTTACTCGTCGGTCAGCCACATGGGTTACGTCTTGCTAGGAACCGGCGCTCTGACCGTCTGGGGTACAGACGGTGCGGCCATGCAAATGTTCGCCCACGGTACCTCCTCGGCCGCCATGTTCATGGTCGTCGGCGTCATCTACGACCGGGCACACCACCGGGATCTGAATGGCTTCGGCGGACTGTCCCAACCCATGCCCGTCTACTGGGGCTTGACCACCTTCTGCTTCTTCGCGGCTTTGGGATTGCCGACCATGTCGGGCTTCATCGCTGAGGCGCTGACCTTGGTGGGCGCCTTCCAGTCGGATGACACGCGGTTCCAGTTGTTGGTCTTGATCAGCGTCATCGGAATCGTGATCACGGCAGCTTTCCTGCTCTGGGCCATCCAGCGTGTGTTCCTCGGGACCTTGAACGAGAAGTACAAGGATTACCCGGACATGAACTTCCGCGAGATCTTCTGCATGGCTCCGTTGCTGTTCCTGTGTCTGTTGCTGGGTATCTTCCCGCACCTGATCCTGGATGTCATGGAACCGAGCATCGCGCACCTCGTGGACCTGCTGAAGGTCGGCGTTAACTAAGGAGCCTCCCGTGGACGTTTACATCGAAGGGATGAAGGCCATCGCGCCGGAGCTTGTGCTCTCGACGCTGGCATTGGTTGTCCTGATCGCGGACCTCCTGACTGGAGGCCGAAATTCCAAGCGTATTGGCTACTTGACCCTAGCGGGTTTGGCGGTTGTGGGTGCCATGCTCGTCATGCGAGTGGGAGAGCCGTCCCAAACCGTCTTCGGCATGGTGGTCGTTGACAGCTTCGGGACCTTCTTCAAGCTCTTCACCGTGGCGGCCGTGGCCGTCGTGACCGTCTATGTCTTGAGCGACAAGCGCGAGAAACAGCACGGCATTGGTGAGTACTACTTCCTGTTGCTGGGTGCCTCCGTGGGCATCTTCTTCATGGTCAGCACCTACAACCTGTTGCTGCTCGTGCTCGGCCTCGAACTCTTGAGCCTGGCCAGTTACTCACTGGCTGGATTCCACAAGGGCGATCGCAAGTCGGCCGAAGCCGCCATGAAGTACGTGGTCTTCGGTGGCTTGAGCGCAGGCATCATGGTCTACGGCATTAGCCTGCTTTACGGCCTGACCGGGACATTGGACCTGAGCGTGATGGCTACTCAAGCAGGGGATGTGATGCCCTATGGCTTGGTCCATCAGTTGAGTATCAGTGCGCTGCCTGTGGGTGTGGCCATGGTCATGATCTTGGCGGGCTTCGCTTACAAGATGTCAGTCGTGCCTTTCCACTTCTGGACGCCTGACGTTTACGAGGGTGCTCCCACTCCTGTGACCACCTTCTTGGCTGTGGCCTCGAAGGCCGCCGGCGTGGCGGCCTTGCTGCGCTTCGTTGGCGCGCTCTTCATGACAGAAGGTGTGCAGCCCTTGGTGGAAGCGTACGGAGACAAAGTGGGGCTCTTGCTGGCCATTCTGGCTGCGGTAACCATGACTCTGGGCAACCTGTCCGCCCTTCGTCAAAAGAGCCTGAAGCGCATGCTCGCGTACTCCTCCATCGCCCATGCCGGCTACATTTTGATCGGTGTGGCCACCATGACCCAGGAGGGCTTTGAGGCATCCATGACTTACATGGCGGCCTACTACTTCATGAACCTGGGTGCCTTTGGCGTGCTGCTCTACCTTGAGAGTTCGTTGGGAAGCGACCATCTCGAGGAC
>JBLIMI010000004.1:0-21021 GCA_047638655.1 Minisyncoccia bacterium
CGAATCTCCCGCGCTCTCGATCTCCGCATCCAAGTCGATGACCGTCACTCCAAAGCCGATCCCAAAGTCCATGAAGTCGGTGGGAACGATATCGAAGGTTGTGAGGAATTGGTGCAAGCCCAAGTCCATGTCCGAGTCGACGGGAGTGCCCGCTAGGATCTCGTCGCGACCACTGGTACCCAGGTCGTTGTCGACCACCCCTTCGCCACCGTGGGATGTCATTTGAGTGGAGACCGATAGCACGGTGGAGCCGAAATCAAACTCGGCTCGCAAACCGAGGTAACCGTCGTCCTTGTCGAAGCCTGCTGCGTTCAGGTCCGCCACCGGCAAAGGGCCGGGGTCTGCACTGATGCCGAAGTGTCCTTCGATGTCGAAAGATCCGTAGCGCGGCGTCACATCCATGGAGGGGATGGAGCAACCGGAAGCGAGGAGCAGCAACGGAAGGAGGTGCTGCAAGGTGGAGCAGGGGGACTTCATGAGGATGGTTTCGACACATTGCCCGGGTCCCCTGAGAGTCGAAGACCCGCGATTCCTGGATTGCATCAATCTAGACACAGGCGCTGGGGGCCGTCTCAGATTGGGGAAGGAGTCCCCCGTCTTCAGGGAGCGCTCGCTTCAATCAGAACATTGGCAAGCGGCGTGCCAGCGAAACTCCCGTGGCTCCTGGTTTTCAATCCGTGTCCTTGCAGGACTTCTTCGATTTCGGCGATGCTGCGAAAAGAGAGAGTCGCTCCGCGATTGAGACGCAGCCAACAGCCGAGGCGTTCTTGCCACTGGTTGATTCGTGCCCGCAGGCTGCCGTTGGCGTCGACTTCGCGCAGGAACAAGCGCCCACCCGGAAGCAAGGCCTCGGCGGCCCTGCGCAGCATCTGGTCCTGGATCTCAATCGGGTTGTAGTGCAAGACGTCGAGCATCAGAATCGTGCCCGAGGGGGGCACATCCAGGGATTGGAGGTCACCAGGCACGTAGCGCAGGCGGCCTGCTTGCGCCCCTTTGGCGGCGGCACGCGCCAGGCTCAACTTGCTCTCGTCCCAGTCGAACCCCACGCCCTCGAGTTCGGGTTGGAGTTTCGAGAGGAGCAAGGTCGTCTGCCCCCGCCCGCAGCCAAGGTCACACAAGGGGCCCGCAAAAGGGCCCCGCTGCGCTAGCTGTTGGTACACCGGATCGTGCAATAACTTTCCACGAACGTAGCCATGGGTCATGCGCCCCAGGGGTGCGTAAGGCTCGACGCACTCACGAACCAGCGTTCGGTAACGCTCTCCATCCATCGGAATGTGTTCGGCCATGCTCTCACCAGTAAAACGGACTTGGAGGCAAGCCATAGGAGAAATCCTCTCTCCTGCGTACACTTTTTGCGCGATGCGGCACAACAGCAGGGAGGCAAGGTGAATCGACTGATGCTCTATCTGCTGTGTCTCGTAGGCAACCTCTTGTTCGTAAGCAGTCTGTGGCCAGAGCGTGCACTCGAAGGCTCCTTGGGAGTGTTGCTCCTCGCTTTCGGCCTCGCGCTCTGGGGCTGTCTCTCCTTGCGCTCGGGGATTTGGTGTCGGGCCAAGTGGCGTGGTCCTGCGGACCGGCCGCAGGTGGCTTTGACCTACGACGATGGCCCCGATCCAGTGGCGACGCCTTTGCTGCTCGACTTGTTACAGGAGCGTGGAGTCAGCGCTACCTTCTTTTGTGTGGGCGATAAGGTGCGCGCTCATCCGCAAGTCATGCGACGTATGCGTGACGAGGGTCACTCTCTGGGCAATCACTCCAATCGTCATTCCAACTGGACCAACTTCTATGGAACGGGCCGCATGCAGGCGGAGATTGGAGCTGCCCAGGAAGCCTTCGAGGACGTGCTCGGTTTGCGCCCAGAGTTTTATCGGCCTCCGATTGGTCTTGCGAATCACGCGCTGGGAGTCGTGACCGCTTCCCTGGGAATGACCATTGTCGGTTGGCAGGTGCGTGGCTTTGATCTTCCCGGCAGCGATCCTTCGAAGGTGGCGCGCCGCGTTTTGAAGGGGCTGCGACCAGGAGGCGTGGTGCTGCTCCACGATGGGAATCGCGATCCGCAAGCGGTGCTGGAGGCGACCGCCCTAGTGCTGGATGGGTTGGAGACTCGCCAATTGCAGCCAGTGACCCTGAAAACGCTCTTCTCGCTCTGAGGGAGACAGTTTGGGCAGTGATCCTTCTCCAGAGTTCCAAAAAAAGCGACGATGCAAGGAGAGCACCTCTGACCCCAGCCCCCCGTGCCATGCGAGTCCTACTCAGTCTCCTCTGTTTGTTGTCCTTCGGGATCTCCTCCGCGCAAGCCCAAGTGGTCGCCATTCAATTCAAGGACGCCAAGGAGGCCAAGAAGTTCAAGAACAACATGGTGGAGTTTCGAGGCGAAATGGTCGTCATCGGCGAGCCCATGTCAGGCATTCGGTACATCGCCGAGACGAACACGCTTCAGTACGATTCGCAGAACGCCAACGAACTGTTTGTTGTCGATCCTAAGAAGCCGGAAAAACACGCCTACTTCTTGGTCGATGGTGAGAAGCAGCTCGCTTCTAAGAAGAACCGAGTCTCAATCCAGGGAGGACAAATTGCGGGTGTGACCATGGTTATGCGAGATCAATCCTTGCCGGGGTTGACCACCGAGTACAACTCAAGACGGGAGCAGGTCGAGATATACCGGGTCGAACGGGATGCTCTTGAGGACGGTACGACTCTTTGGCTGGCGAGCCATCACCGCGTCGTGACTTCCCTTGAGCGTTACCGAGGGTGGTGCGAGAGTGTGGGCTTCACGGGTGTGCTGAAGAGTCTCGACAAGGAGATCAAGAAGGAAAAAAAACAGGTGCGTGACGCGGCTCTCGCAACCCGTGCGGAAAGAGCGCAGGAGTCGGTGGCCAGCTTCGATGTGCCGGAAGAATTGCTGCGGGTCTCGGAGGAGGAGTACGGGGGCAAGCATGTGTTTCACGCGGTAGCTAGTGAACACTTTCGCATGTACTACTTGGTTGACGGCAACACCGGCGATGAGATGACCATCAGCGATCAGGAAGCCACGCGTTTGCTACGGCTTGCGGAGCGCATCCTCGACGATTTTCGTGCTGAATTTGTTGACCCCTACATTGCTGAAGATTACGAGGACACGATCCCGGAACAGCACATTGGAACGTGGCTCTTTACGCCGAGTTCGAACAAGGTCTTCGCTCGCTACGTGGATGAGATGTATGGCTACAATCAGTCACCCGATGCCAGTGGTGAGGAAGCCAAGGGCACCATTCTCTTTGGCGGTTTTCCTGCGCACTACCGCTTTCCCTGGCGGCTCCAGAGTGTGGACATGCGCGGAATCATCTGCCACCAAATGGGGCATCTCTTGGCCTTGCTGCACTATGGAGGTTCCCGTGGCATGATGGATCAGGACTGGCTAAACGAAGCTGTGGGCAACCAAATTTCGTTCCAGTACTTGGGTCGCAACAATGTCAATTGCCTGGGAGTGAAGGAGAAGCCGACCTATCTCAAACGCGAGGTGGCCAAGCCCGGTGAAAAGACTGTCGCGGTGGGGCGGCGTGCCATGTACAACGAGATTGCGTTGACCCAAGGCAGTTCGATTCAGAAGGTCGCGATCAAGAAGCTGTTCGAACTCAACGATGCGGACCTCGCCAAGGGCTGGAGTTTCTACGACTACCTTTCTCGCCGCGAAGGCAAGGCGGGGCAGCAATGGCTGCGCGCTGCTGCCGATGCCTCCAAGAAACGCTCCACCTTCATCGATTCTTGGCGTAGCGCAGCGGCAGAAGTCCTGGGCGTTAGCGAGAAGGAGGCCTTCACCTCGATCGAGAAGCGTTGGCGAGAGTTTGCTGAGAACGGTCAGCTGAAGGCAGACTGAACAGTTCCATTCGTGGATAGTGGGGCGGGTTCCACCACCCGTCGTATTCACTTGCCCCATCCATCTCTCAAGCTCTGTGTCTTGGTCGTTCCGGGGGGGGAGCGTGGATATGAAGGGGCCGTCGTCGATGGCATGACCGTGCTCGAGATGTCCGTGCAGGAGAGTCTTCAATCGCTCCCGAAGGAAGGCTTCACGCACGTCATCGTTGCAAGCAAAGGGTTTACTGAGGGGAGCGTGCATGCATTGCGTCTGGCGCTGGAAGTTGCGCCCGAGCAGGTGGTTGTCGCTGTGCCCGACTCAGGCAAGGCACCATTTCTGAGCGCTTGGGCTCTGCGCGTGGCCAGCGGTTGGCAGCTATCCGACCCGCGCCCGACTGTTTGGGCGTATCCACTTTCGATCGCACAGGACCGGCACTTGTTTCTGGATGAGCCCGACGTGCAAGTCGAGTTGATGATCAAGTTGGCTTGGGCCGGCGTCGAACGGCTTGAGGTTCCCGTCGAAGGCCACGTGCGTTCCAGCACAGCGCGCTTCCGCCGCCGACGTTTGCACATGTTTGTACGCCTGATTTGTGCTCGCATGGTCTTGCCTCAAGCCTTCCTGGATTTTGCGTCCCGTCGCAGCTTCCATGAACTCAACCTTTGGGAACGCCTCAAGACAACGGGTCGCGAGCTCTTCCTGAGGGAGCCGGGTTCCAGCGCGCGCATTGGCGCATCCGCTGGAGTTGGGTTCTTCGTGGGTCTGACGCCCTTGTGGGGATTTCAGATTCTCCTGACGCTCTTCCTAAGCCATCGCCTGCGACTCTCCAAGCCCATCGCCCTGCTGTGTGCGCACATCGCCATTCCGCCGCTGATTCCGATGATTATCTACGTCTCGCTGGTCATCGGGCGTGTTCTGCTCGGCGGCGAGGCGGGGGAAGCTTCCACGTCCCTGGAGTTGGCGCCCTCGGACATGCTTCCGTGGTTCGTCGGAAGTTTCGTGCTGGCGGTGCCTGTCGGACTCTTCGGTGGCCTCTCGGTCTGGGCCCTGGTTCGCCTGGCCCGGCGCTTGCGTGGAGAATCATCCGAGGATCCGGAAACCCAACCGTGAGCTAATCGTCGTAAGTTGGACAGGTCCACCGACGCCGCCACCATGAAACTGCGCCCCTACCAACAAGAAGCCCTCGAAGCCGTGCGCGCTTCCTACAAACGCAAGCACCGACGCGTGCTCGTGGTGATGCCGACAGGGACGGGCAAGACGGTGTTGTTCGCAGAAATTTCTCGCCTGGCCAAGGGGCCCGTTCTGGTGCTTGCTCACCGTCAGGAACTGGTGGAACAGGCTCGGGACAAGATTTCCAAGTGGTGCGATGACGTGGTGGCGGTGGAGATGGCCTCGCGTCGGGAGTTCACACGCCCCAGTAGCAAGCGCCCAAAGATCGCGGTGGCGAGCATTCAGACGGTTCAGCGGCGTTTGCATCTGATGCCGCGAGACTCCTTTAGGATTGTGGTGGTGGACGAGGCTCACCACAGCACGGCGGACTCTTTTCGGGCAGTGATCGATCACTTTCACGCCCATGTACTGGGGGTGACCGCGACCCCAGATCGCAGCGATCGCACACCGCTCGGGGAAGTCTATTCCGATGTCGCTTTTGACTACGATCTCCTGACGGCCATCGGGGATGGTTGGTTGGCACCGATCCACTCCTTCCTCGTGAAGACCAAAGCCGACTTCTCTGGCATTCGGAAGATCGCCGGGGAGTTGGCGACGAAGGATGTGGAACGTGTTCTGACCCAGGACCTGCACTTGGTGGAGATCGCGAAACCGGTGCTTCGCGAACGGGGTGATCGACCCGCGATTGTCTTTGCAGCTTCTGTGGCCCACTCGCGAGCGCTGGCACGGGTGATGTGTGAGTTGTCAGGCGAGGAGCACTTCGCTGTTTCCCTCGATGGGACTCACAAGCTGGAAGAGCGGGCGCGGGTGATCGAACGCTTTCGTCGTGGCGACGTGAAGGTGCTTGTCAATTGCTCCCTCTTCACGGAGGGCTTTGACGTTCCCTCCATCGCTCTCGTAGCGATCGCGCGGCCGGTCCTGTCGCGTTCGTTCTACGCACAGATGGTCGGCCGAGGTACGCGCATCTCGCCCGGCAAGAAAGACCTACTCGTGCTGGATTTCGTTCCCATCAACTGTCGCCACTCCTTGGTGCAGGCCGTGGACATCTTCGGTCGTGATGAAGAGGAAGTGGTCGAACGTGCCCGCTTGATTGCTGCCCAAGCCAGCGAAGAAGGGGAGGCGATTGACATCGAGAAAGCCCTGGAGCTTGCGCGCCAGGAACAGGAAGCGCGGGAGGCTGATGTGGTCTATCAACTCATGAAGCGCGATCCGTTCGCGTCCGTTGGAATCGATCTAACGCGCTACCGAAACAAGCCCGCGAGCGGGACGAAGGCCTCCGAGGAGCAGTTGGCCTACATCAAGAAGGCCGGCCTTCCGGTGCAGTTGCTGGAGGGATTGGATAGCACGGGTGTGGAAGCTCTGCGCGAGGAATTGCTCGATCGGAAAGCCGTCGGGCTTTGCACGCCAAAACAAGCCAAGCAATTGCTGGCCATGGGATTGGATCCGCGCGAGATCTATTACGACGAAGCCCAGGGGATCCTGCGCGAGAAGCGAAGCGCTGCGAAGGGGCGCTAGGAGCGTTCGATTCGCGCGAGTAGGGCTCTCAGGTCGTCCGTTGTCACCTCGGGATTGGAGGCCACAAAACGGAAAGTGGAGCCACCACCCACGGTCGCGTAGTTGATGAGGAACGAGCCTTCATCCAGCATTTCCTGGCGAATCCGAACCGTTGCCTGGGTCTCGCAGCGATCCCGCTCACTGGACTTCAAGTGGCGCTGGTCCCTGGGTAAGTAGCGGAAGCAAACATTGGTTCCGTTCTCCTCCTGCATGATTCGGAAGCCCTCACGCTCGCGAACCAAGGCCCGGAAGCGCTCGGCGGTTGCGAAGAGTCCATCGACGCGCTCGGCAAAGCCCTCGGCACCCTGCGCTTGCCACATGAACCAGAGCTTGAGCGCATCGACGCGCCGACCACACTGAAGTGAACGGTCGCCAAGGTCCAAATTCTCATCCGCATCCTCGTGGAAGAGGTAGTCCGCGTGGGAAGCAAAGGTGTTCTCGAGCACCCCTGCTTTCCGGGTCAGCATCGCAGAGCAAGCGAGGGGGGCGCCCATCATTTTGTGGGGCGTCCACGTCATGGAGTCAGCGCGCTGGATGTCTTGAAGCAAGTGTCGGTGCTTGTCGCTGATCAATGCGCTGCCGCCATAGGATCCGTCGGCATGCAGCCAGAGTCCGTGACGCTCGGTGATGTCTGCGATGGCAGTCACCGGATCGAACGCGCAGTGCACCGTGGTTCCAACGGTGGCATTGACGAAAAATGGCGTTTGTCCGGCTGCTTTTGCCTCCAAGATGAGGCGTTCGAGCTCTGCGGGGATCATGCGCCCCTTGGAGTCGGTTGCCACCTTGATACAGGCATTCATTCCGAGACCGCAAACCATGGCGGCCCGGGCGATGGAGTAGTGAGCGGCTTCCGAAGTGAAGATCACTGGCCGTTCGCCGGCCTGTAGGCCACTTTCCTTGATGTGCGGGAAGTGTGCGTGTCGCGCGGCCAAGACGGCCATCAGGTTGGAAATCGAGCCTCCCGGAGCGAGGACGCCTTCTCCGTGCTTGAACCCCACGTAGTCGTTTAGACGACGCAAGACGGCGAGTTCAACCAAGGTGCCCACGGGGGCAGCCTCGTAGGTGTACATGGAAGTGTTGGTCAGGGCCGTGATCCACTCTCCCAGAATTCCCGCCGGGCTCTGCCCACCGAAGAGTTGGTTCATGAACCGCGGGTGACCCGTGTGAACGCTGTAGTGGAGGGATTTCTTGGCGAGATCCAATGCGCCGGCGAGGCCCTGTCCTTGCCGTGGAAGCCCCAGTTTCAGAGCGGTCTTGAGCTCTTTGGGCTCCAAGCGATGGACCACGGGCTGGGATCGATCGGTGTTGTGAGCGAGCGCGTCTGTAGCGAGCTCTGCGGCCACCTGGAAGATGGACGCCACTTCTGTCATTGTCTCAGCCATGATGCTGCCGTGCGCGTGATGGCCCCGGGCAAGCGGCGGGATAGTATCACAACATGGCTATGATTGGGAGCTTGATTTACCAGGATGGGGATTATCTCGAAGGGGATTATCCGGAAGAGACACTCGGTATGCGGCGCAAGCACAAACCATCGAAAATGATCAAAATAGAAAAGCTGGGCAAGAGTTACGGAGACTTGGTGGCCCTGGAGAGCGTCTCCATGGAAGTGGGGGCGGGACAAATTCATGGGCTCTTGGGACCCAACGGGGCAGGCAAGTCCACCACCATCGGTTGCCTTTCTGGGCTAGTGGATCCCACGTCTGGGTCAGCCTCCCTGGCTGGTCACGACGTGCGGACGGCCAGCCGCGAGGCGAAAGCAGTGCTCGGCGTCGTGCCCCAGGACCTGGCGCTCTACGAGGACCTCAGCGCCCCAGACAACTTGCGCTACTGGGGTGCCGCCTACGGAATGCGAGGCAAGGAACTGCGAACACGAGTGGAGGAGGTCCTGCGCCAGATCGAGCTTGCGGACCGCTCGAAGGAGACGGTGAAGGGGTTCAGCGGCGGCATGAAGCGCCGGCTCAACTTCGGCTGTGCCATCGTTCATCGCCCCAAGATCTTGCTGCTGGATGAGCCCACGGTCGGGGTCGACCCGCAGAGCAGGCGCAAGTTGCTGGACTTGGTCCGGGAGCTTGCCGACCAGGGCACCTGCGTCCTCTACACCACACACTACATGGAGGAAGCCCAAGAACTCTGCGACTCTCTTGCTGTCATTGATCACGGACGACTGATTGCCGAGGGGACCATGGAGGACTTGCGCAACCAACTCGGTGGGCGCGATCTCTTGCGACTAAGCGGAGCGTTTGAGGCGCGCAGCGTGGAAACGACGTTGTCCGCTTTCGAGGGGACTGAAATCGTCAAGATCGATGAACAGTTGCTCACCATTTCCATGGCGGGTGCTTCGCGGCAATTGCCTGCTCTCTTCCTCGCGTTCAGCCAGGCCGGGATGGAGATCACGGAGACGACCTTGACTCAGCCCAACCTCGAGAGCCTGTTCATTCAGTTGACGGGCAGGGAGTTGCGGGAATAGCCATGCCGTTCTTCTTGGTCTGTGCACTGAAAGACGTCAAGCGACGCCTGCTCGATCCGGTGGCGATCGCGACCTGGCTGGGGATTCCACTGGTCATCGGTCTTCTGCTGGGCCTCGTCATGGGGGGCGACGGGGGCGTCACCCCGAAAGCCAAGTTATTCCTGGTGGATCTGGATGACTCGTTCGTGAGTCACTTCCTGGTGGGTGCCGCTGGCAATGGCGGTGGGAACTCCATGATCGATCCAGTGCTGGTGGACCTTGAGGAAGGACGCCGGAGAATCGATGCCGGTGAAGGCTCCGCCCTGTTGGTGATTCCCGCGGGCTTCGAATCCGCCTTGCTTGAAGAGGCGCCGATCGAGTTGGTGCTGGTGACCAATCCCGCTCAACGCATCTTGCCCGGGATTCTCGAGGAAGGGCTAGAGATCCTGGTGGAGGCCGCGTTCTATGCCCAACGCATGTTTGGCGAGCAATTGAGCGTGCTGGCCAAGGGGCCCGCCTCTAGTTCGGACTTCTTTGCGAGCGCAGTGATCGCTGCCCAGGCGGCTTCCATGAATGACTCGTTGCAGGCGCTCGATGGGACCCTGTTTCCTCCATTGCTTGACTTAGAGATCGAAGTGATCGAGAAAGAAAAAGCGGCCCCACAAAACTCCGGCCTATTGCTCTTTCCAGGCATGTTGCTTCTGACCATGTTGTTCATCGCCCAGGGCATGAGTTCAGACATTTGGGAAGAGAAGGCCGCCGGGACCCTACGACGCATGCTTTCAACTCCTCAGGGGATCGTCTCCTGGCTCCTGGGCAAGGTGCTCGCCGCTGGCTTCGTCGTCTGCGGTGTGACGGCCTTGGGCCTGACGGCAGGCGTGCTGATCTTTGGCTTTCCCCTCGGAGGCCTTCTTCCCGCGCTGCTTTGGGGGACCTTTAGCGGAACGGTCTTAGCGATGGTGTTCTTTCTATTGCAGAGCCTAGGGTCCAATCAACAGGCGGCCAGCGTGCTCACTTCGATGGCGCTCTTCCCCTTGATGATGTTGGGCGGGAGCTTGTTCCCCATGGAAGCCATGCCGGCGTGGATGTTGAACATCGGTCGCTGGACGCCCAACGGCATGGCGCTTGTGCAATTCAAGTCGCTCTTGATGGAGAGCGCGGACTTGCAGCACTTGGGAATGAACTTCCTGATGCTGTCCGTGCTCGCTGCCGTTTGCTTTGCGCTCACCGTTCGACGCGCAAGCGGGAAGTTCACCCAGGAATGATTGCCATGAAAGAACTCTTCAAGGACGCCAGCTTCATCGCGGCCCGAGATCTTGTTTCGCTTCTTAGGCAGAAGGAGACCTTGCTCTGGGTGTTCCTGATGCCGATCATTTTCTTCTTCTTCATCGGCGCCGTGACCAGTGGTGGTGGGGTCAGCCCGGACACGCCGACCGTGTTGGCGGTGGTTGGCCCGGAGGATGGCGGGTTCTTGGCGGATGAGCTGTACGCGGCCATCGAATTGCAGGGTTACACCTTGCTGCATTTCCATGAGCCCGAAGAGGCTGCGCCTTACATACGCCGCTTGATCTTGCCAGAGCCTGCCGCGGGCACAGCCAATTTCACGGAGTCCATCTTGGCGGGGAATCAGGCCGCGCTGCAGTTGCAGCGCAGGGGCTCTGGGGCGGGATCGAACTTGGATCAAGTGCGCCTGGGCCGGGCTATTTATGGCTTGCTCGCGGATTTGGCAGTCTTGCGCTCCGACGGGAAAGTGGTCGATGTGGAAGAGCTTGCAAGGCTGCACAACATGCCAAGGGCACTGACCTTGAAGGTGGAGCCCGCGGGCAAACGGCAGGAGCTACCCTCGGGTTACTCCCAAGCCATCCCGGGAACCATGGTGATGTTCACCCTGCTTGTGCTGTTGACCAGTGGGTCGGTCCTTCTGGTGATCGAGCGCAAGAATGGGCTGCTGCGACGACTGGCCGCAACTCCGATTTCACGTGCCTCGATCGTCTTGGGCAAGTGGTTTGGGCGCATGGCCCTGGGGATCATTCAGATCGGATTCGCGATGGTGGCTGGCTGGGCCTTCTTTGATATGGATTGGGGCGATGACTTGCCCGCGGTCTTCTTACTCCTGTTTACCTGGGCCGCTTTCTGTACCTCGGCTGCGATCCTGCTGGCCAACCTAGTACGCACCGAACAGCAGATGGCTGGGATTGGCGTCATCACCTCAATTGTCTTCGCTGCTCTCGGAGGCTGTTGGTGGCCGATCGAGATCACCCCAGCTTGGATGCAAACCCTGGGACACAGCTTGCCTACCGGTTGGACGATGGATGCGATGCATCAATTGGTGCACTTTGGAAACGGTCCCGCTGCCGCTGCGGGCTCAATCGGATTGTTGGCCTTGGGCGCATGTGTGTTGGGATTCCTGAGTGTAAGAGCATTCCGGTACGAGTAGTGATCTGGCGCGGCGCCTACAACTCCTCGTGTGCTTTGGCTTTGACCATCGGTTAGCATCGCGACTAGCTATGGAGGGGAATTGATCGAAAGCGCCACTGTGCAGCGAACCGGGGATGCCCCGATTCGCAATTCTCTGCGTGCTGTCCATCCCAGACTGTGGGCTATCCCAGCCCTGCTCGTTCTGACGGTCGCGTTGCTCGTGATCGGCCAAGTGCTCGAGGGGGTGACCATCGATTCCCTTGGTCACGAACCTGACCGATACTCCGTCTTTGGTGGCGTGGCGGACCTGTGGCGAACAGGGAACCGTATTTTGGCCATCGTGCTGTTCAGCTTCTCGATCGTGTTTCCCACGGTCAAGTGCTGCGCCCTGGCGTGGATGTGGTTCTTGCCCATGGAGGCGGGGCGACGGGCAAACCTTGCCCACTGGCTGAAGCCCCTTGGCAAGTGGTCCATGCTAGATGGGTTTGTGGTGATCGCCCTGGTCGGTTCGGTGCAGCTAAGTGGCCCCTTGGTCGATCTGGCTACGGCGACCCCGCTTCTGGCCGTCTATCCGTTCGCGTTTGCGATACTGCTCTCGATCGTGTTGTCCTTTTGGCTCGGGCGCTTGTCCGATGATGAAGCCGGGGACGCGCACTACATTCCGCAACCGGATCTCTCGTTGACGCTCGCGCCCTGGGGTGCGGCCGGGTGTCTCCTCATGGGTTGGACGCAACCGATCATGCGGCTCGAGAAGACGGTGTTCTCCCACACCTACGACTTGCCGACAGCTAGCGCTGAACTGCTGGCGGCGGGCTATTACGTGTTGCTGGTGATGTTCCTGTTGTTCTGCCTTGTCTTGCCGATGATCTACTTCGTCGGGCTGGGATTGGTGGCGTGGCTGCAGGGCAGGGGCCGCAAGTTGGAGCGTGCCCTCTCCTTGCTCGTTGCCATGGAACGCTGGGCGATGTTGGACGTCTTCTTTCTGGGCGTCTTGCTCGTCTACTTCAAAGTAGGCGGATTTGTGAGCGTCCAAGTGCTCTCCGGGTTCTGGCTGATCTCGGCTAGCGCGGCTCTCTCCGTCTATTGCGCGTTTCGCGTGCGACGGGTTTACTGAGCGCGGTCGCTTCGTCTGGAGAAGGTCCGCAGCATGGCGGGCAAGAGCACCAGGTCGCTCACCAAGGCGGCGACCAGCGTGATACAGATCATGCCCGAGAAGACGCGATTGCGCGGAAACTCGCTAGTCATGACAGCGGCGAAACCCACGACGAGGACCACCGTTGTCATCACCAGCGCTTTGCCCACACCGCGCACGCTACTGCGGATGGCGCGATCCAGATCGTTGTCGATGGCCATCTCGTGGCGGAAGCGCGTTAGAAAGTGAATGGTGTCATCGACGGCAATACCGAGACTCATCACAAAGGCCGTCGAGCCGGCCATCGGGATGTCCATGACCACCAACAGAGATGCGGTGGCCGCCAACGGAATGGCGTTGGGGACGATGCTGATCAGACCCAGGCGCAAGGAGCGAAACGTCGCTGTCAGAATCGCGAACATGATGAGCGCGGCCAGTGCTAGGGACTCCATCAGGTCCTCGGTGAAGATGCGGTACCTCTGGCCGGTCCAGATGGCTTGGCCTCCGAGTTCAAATTCAAAGCCCGGGCATGATTCAGCTAGTGTGTCGAGGCGCGCTTGCCAGAGGGCATAGGTCGGTTCAAAGTGCCTATAACCGAGATCGGGTACGTAGAATTCGATTCTCGAGCTGCGCTCCTTCCTGTTCAAAATTTCGCCCGTGAGGCGCTTGGGCAAGAAACCGAGCATCGTGATGCCTCCCTGCAAGTTGCCGGAGGGCGAGAGAAAGCTCAGAACTGTCGTCAAAGACAAAGGGCGGCTGTGCTCCGTCTCCGGTTTCACAACATCTTCCACCTCCTTGACGGTACGTGCGATGGTCTCCCAATTCTCGTCTTGGGACTCATCCCAGCTGATGTCGATCTGCACACCATTGGATCCACCGAAGGCCCGATCGATGAGCCGTAAGGCGCGCGCAGCTGCGCTCGAACGGGGGATGTCGGCGCTCACCCGAGTTTCCGTTTCAATGGCCCAGCCATGGATGAGCGCGCCAGCGGTCAGCAAGCAACCGAGGACGGTGATGACGCGCGCTTTGCGGCTGATGAAGTTCTGCAGCTTGTCCGAGATCGGTATGAAACGATCGACTAGGCGGCTCGACTCTCGCTCTTTGAGACCACGTCCCAGGCGCGTGCTGGCAAAGAATGGCAGAAAGGTAAGGACGGCCAGCAGGGTGCACAGGACTCCGAGCGCGCATGCGGAGCCAAACTCGCGTACGAGTTCTGAACGTGCGATGAGTAGGGAGGCGAATCCGAGTCCGGTGGTGACCGAGGTCAAGATGCAGGGCAGGGCGAGCAACTTCAACGCGGCCGCTGTGGCTTCCGCCGGAGATTGGCCACGCGAACGCTGCTTGCGCACGTGCAACATCAGATGCACGCTGTCCGTGAAGCCGATCATCATCAGCATTACGGGCAAGAGGATCAGCGTCAGGCTACTCAAGTAGAGTCCGAAGAGCTTGGCGAGGCCAAAAGCCCAGAGGACACCGATAACGGGTCCGCCACCAGCGAGAACAACCGCTGCCGGCCCCCGGAACAGGATGGCGCCCAGCAGAAACACCAGCAGGTAGGCGATCGAGTGGTATAGCCACTGCTCGCGCAAGAAGGTGGACTCCGAAGCCTCTGTCAAGATCCACTCGCCGGTCAAACTGGCTCGCATGTCTGCCGGGAGCTCGATCTTCTCCAGGACCGCTTGCAGGTCTCTCGCCAGAACCGTGCGGCTCGGGCCTTCTTCTGCTAACACGTACTCGTAGTTGAGGGCGACGGGAAGCAACCAGGTGGTCCCGTCGGCGTCCGATAGCAGCCCGTGCACAAGAGGGTGCTGGAGAGCGAGTTCGCGCCCGCGCGCGTAGTCTTCCTCTGGCGATCCATCCGGCGGCAAGAGTGCTGCAGAACCGAGCAGGCTGGCTTGCTTCGGAATCGTGTCCACCGAGTAGACCGCTTCAATCGTCTGCAGCGCCTCGAAGGAACGAACGAGAGCTCGAGTGGCGGCTAGGGCGTCCGGTCGGAATAGGTCGTCCCCCTCAAGAACGAGCAGTACTTCGTTGGCTTCATAGCCAAACTCGTCCATCAATTCCTCGATCAAGCCCACGTCCGTGGCGCCGGGGTCCTGCGGGTCTCCGCTGCCCAAGATCGGGCCGTTGAAGAACCCGAGCAGCGCCAAGCCGCTCATGACCGCCATCGTTCCGAGCATCCACCAGCGGTGGGGGAGTGTGAACTTGGAGCTTTGCGTGGGCATCGGAAAGGGTGCCTCGCTCGCACCCGGCGTGGAGGCTACTCGATTTCTACTGGGCCCTGTCACGCTGAATCGTGCGCCTCTGTAACTGGCTACATTTTCGCTGGTTACGAAATTTAGGGGACCATTCGCAGGCACTCATCCGCGACAAACTTGAGATCAGTTGAAGGGTGGGCGGTGCAGGCCTTGTCCATGCATTTGCGGGGCCACCCCAGCAAACCGAATTTAGCTGTCAGGGCTGTGTGAAGCTGCGTTCGGTTTGTCGAGGCTTCGGGCTAGCGGGCAACGGAACTCCCTTCGTCCCTCTATCCCCGAGTCCGGGGAGGCCCCGCTTCTCACAATTCATGGCATCGATCACTCGGGCAGAGTTCCGATCCCTGTTCATCCAGGAGCGCGACCGGTTATTTCGGATGCTCGCGCGACTCAGCGGAAATCCGCAAGATGCTGAAGACCTCTTGCAGGAGACCTTTCTCGTGGTTTGGCGCAAACGCGGGGAGTTTGAGGGACGCGGGGCCCCCGAGGGCTATCTGCGAAAGACGGCTCATCGGCTGTTTTTGAATCGCTATCAGGCGAGGTGCGCTCGCCCCAAATCCGAGGTAGATCTCGAACGGGTGATGCACGAGAGCGATTCTCAGCAACCATGCCCGTCAACGCGGATGGCTCAAGAGGACGCCGCTCGCTTCCTGATGGTCCGCGTGGAAGAGTGCCTCAGCGAGTTGCCTCGTGAGCTGCGTGAGGCCTTTGTGCTGTTCCATCACGAAGGACTCAGCGTTCGCGAGATCGCAGACATGACCGCGACCCCTGCAAAAACTGTAGAGACACGCCTGCGCCGCGCTACTCTGAGTCTCGCCGAGAAGCTACGTCCTTATCGCTCCCTCCTCCCCGCCTCCTGACATGAGCTCGTACGACATGGATCGCGTTCGAGCTTTTGCTCGAGGGGAAATGGAGCCGGAACAAGTGGCCCGCTTCGAAGCGGAGTTGGCGGACAACCCGGAACTGCAGGCCGCGGCCGCGGCCTATGGGGAAGTGCTGTCGTTCACCAGCGTGGCACTCGAGGGCTCCTCCCAAGCCAGCGCGAGCAGCCTCTCCCTAGAGCGCTTGGATTCTTTGCTGGGCGCTGAACCGGACGCCAGACGCGAGCCGCGGTTCACTTGGCCCTGGCGTTCGGCCGCCGCGGCCAGCTTTTTGATCCTCTCGTTGTCCCTCTCTTTCTACGCCTGGGATTCCCAGTCCCGGCAGCCCAGCAGCGTCACCATGAATTCGATCCCAAGACTCGCGCGGGCAGCGAGCTTGGACCATGGTGTGACAGAGCATCCGAGCCTTCAGATTGCTGCTATCGCGAGTTACATGCCGGTTCGCGACGGGAGCATTCAATGGCTGGAGCAGATCGATGCTGGCCTGCGCGTCGCCCAGGCCACGGGGCGCCCGTTGCTACTCTGGTGCATTCACCCCACTTGTCCGTATTGCAAGCGCATGCGTGAGAGCACCTTGCTCGATCCAGAAGTGCAGGAGTTGATGGCGAGCTTTGTTCCGGTGCAACTCGATGTGATGCAAGAGGAACGCTACTCGAAGATGAACCCTATGGAGCATGGCTTTCCCATGTTCGAAGTCGTGGACGAAGAACTAGAGGGCTTGCACACCTTCTACAACTTTCATGAGCCGGCGAGCTTCATGGCCGAACTGCAACGTGGGTTGGATGAACACGGTCCCCACGAAGTCTTGCGTTGGGAACGGCTGGAAGAGGTAGCCGGTGTGCTCGCGGGCGCGCGTTCCGCAGAGGAGCGTGGAGAATTCGGAAAGGCGCTCTCTGGTTATCAGTCGCTGGGTGAATTGGGCGCCGGGCTAAGCCTCAGCGCCGCAGGAGAGCGTGGCGTCGCTCGGATGACGGTGCTGGCGCACGGGTTCCTGGACCGTGCGCGGGAGGCCTCGGATTGCGCGTCCATCTTGGCGCAAGCAGCCGACGCGTTCGAGGCATCGGACTACGCCGCCGACTTCTTGGCCCTGGAGGATGAAGCCAGGCGTGCCCAAGCATTCGCGGAACCGCGCTGGACTCCCTGAGTCCGCAACGGCGCGCGAGTCTCTTTCGAATGGGCTGGCCAACGTTCCGGGGCGAGGAAGTACACTTGCGCGCTCTTGCTCACTGCTGTACACGACCCCGCGCATCATGCAACTCTTCCGACTCTCCACAATTAGGCTCGCCACGGTCCTGTCTCTCGTTCCGCTGCTCAATGCGGGCGAACCCGAATCCAAGCCCAATTCTCCGCGGCTAGTGCTGCAAATTACCGTGGATCAACTACGTGGTGACTTGCCCCTGCGGATGCTGGATCGCTTTGGTGAAGGTGGTTTCCGATACCTGATGGACGAGGGCATGCACTATCTGGAAGCGGATTATGCACATGGAACAACCCATACAGCCTCAGGCCACGCGACACTGTTCACCGGTGCCAACCCGCGCGAACACGGCATCATCGCGAACGAGTGGTTCGACCCTGAGCGCGGAATGACGGTCTACAACTGCGAGGACATGGAGCATGCATTGCTTGGCGAAGTGCCGCGCGTCGGGGCGGGTACTTCGCCCAAATTGTTGAAGAGCAGCACCATCGGCGATGAGTTGGTGATTTCGAGCGGCGGCCACTCCCGCACCTTCGCGGTCTCGGTCAAGGATCGGGGCGCGATTCTCCCGGCGGGTCACTTGGGCAAGGCTTTCTGGTTCTCGTCCTCCAAGGGCCAGTTCGTGACCAGTGACTATTACTACGAGGACTACCCCGACTGGGCCAGCGAGTGGAACAGCCGGGGCATTCCGGACTCCTATGGGGGAACTTCCTGGGAACTGATGGCGGATCCAGCGAGCTACCTGTTCGAGGATGATCGCGAGTACGAACGCTCGCGAGGCACACTCGGCAAGACCTTCCCCAAGCTCTATGGAGAGAAAACAGGGCCCGGGCTCTACTCCATGCTCACGACTTCGCCCGCAGGGGATGAACTGGTCTTGTCCTTCGTTCAGGCCATGGTGGAGGCGGAGGGGATTGGTCAAGGCACGGCCACGGACTTTCTCGCTGTGAGTTTTTCTGCGACGGACTACGTGGGGCACATCTGGGGGCCTTCGAGCCGCGAGGCCGAGGACAACCTGCTGCGACTTGACCGAACTTTGGCTGGCCTGCTTGAGTTCGTTGATGAAAAGGTCGGGCTTGAAAACACAGTGATCGTGTTGTGTGCGGATCACGGCGCTCCTGACGCGCCCGAGAGCCTCTCGGTCCATGGGCGCGCAGTGGATTGGGTGGATGACAGTGAGATGCTGAAGTCCGTGAACCGGGACTTGAAAGAGCACTTCGGCTGCGAAGACAGCCTGATCCAGGCCATGGTCATTCCCTACATCTACCTCGACCAATCAGCGATTGGCGAACTTCAGTTGGAGGAGCGGGAAGTGTTGAACGTCTTGACCACGAGTCTCGAAGCGTTCCCTGGAATCGCCCATGCCGTGCCCCGTTGGCGTTTTGAGGACGGTGCTTTGCCCGACTCGCCACTCTACGAGCGACTCGGCGCCGCCTTCCACGGGAGCCGTTCCGGGGATGTGATGTTGGTCACCGAGCCGCAATGGTTGATTGGTTCCGGGAATCCGCGCGCGTTTCTCGCCTCGCTACACGGGTCTCCGTGGCGCTACGACACGCACGTTCCGATCATGATTATGGGGCCTGGAATTACATCCGGAAGCAGTTCGCGACCCGTGAGTCCACGGGACATTGCACCGACATTGGCTGTCTTGTTGGGCATCAAGACTCCAGGCGTTGCTACGGGGCGTGCTCTCTTCGAGGCGCTCTCGCGCTAGATAGAGACAGACGGGAAGGAGTCGCCCGATTTCAGGTCGAGGTCGTGCCGTATTGCGACTTCCTATAATGCAGTTATGCCATAGGCTGGGTGTGACTCCAAAAGGTCGGATAGGGTTGAAATCAAGGTCGTGGTTGGACAGGATTGATCTGCACATCCCGAACAAGATTGTTCCTACCTCCCGAGTAAATGCACCATATCAACCCAACCTGGGCTCGTTCACTTGCCGTCGTTTCCCTGATCGGAATCGTCGCGCCCATCTCCAATGCGCAGGTCCAGTGCGGAGACGGAGTTGTCTGTGGTCCGAATGAAATTGGCCCTTTCAGCATTGGTGGATCCGGCATCTATCAGGACTTGAACCGCGGCATTCAAGTTCCGGTCGATCCCACAGACTATTCCCTCAGCGTCAGCCAGTTCGATCCCGTGGCCATCGCGGCCAATCACCCGGGCTTCGGTCCGGAGGACGTGCATCTGAAACAGGTTGAGGTCTCTCTCAACATGATGGTTGCGGCCTACTTGTCAACAGCTCAGAACTTGCACCTGACGGATCCCTGCGACTACTGGCTTGAGTACACAGTCGAAGGGCAGATTCTGTCCAACCCAAGCGTTGGCACGGACCCCCTCGTGATTTCGATTGACCTCGGGATTCCCAAGTTGTTCCCGGCCATGCTGGAAGCCTACGACGGAATCCCCGGCGGAGCAGACTACGACGAACGGGACTTGAGCTTCTACGACCCGTCGGAGTACACCAAAGAGGAATGCCTCGCCAGGATTGGCGATCTCAGCGCTTGGGAAGGTGCCGGTTCGATCGACTGGACCATGGTCCTTTTCGGTTCGCGTGTTTCCCACGGTTGTAGCCAGGTGACGGACGGTGTGACGAGCACGATCGATGCCGGCGTGCGCGTGACTTACATCTATTGTCTCGAGGAAACCGTCGAGCCGCCCACCTTTGAGTGCGCTGGAGAGGGCTGTACCCCCGGTTACTGGAAGAATCACACCGAACGCTGGGACGGCGTCGGCGGCGATGACTTCACCGAGACGATTTTCCACCACCTGCTGTTCAATGGCGTGTTGGGTGTGACGGAAGCCCAGTCCGGCAAGGCCGACACGGTGACTTTGCTGGAAGCGGCTAGCACCGGCGGTGGGGGCCTCGACGCCCTCGGTCGTCACACCGTGGCCGCTCTTGCGAGCTCGGACACGCCGATTCATTACGCCTACGGTCTAGCAGGTGTGATTGCGCTCTACCGCGACGCCGTCGATGCGGATCCCGGACCGGAAACCGTGAATTCCGTCCATCAGCTGTTTGGGGATGCGAACGAAGCGGGTTGTCCTCTCAGCAACAACTACGAAGGCTCCGGTGTTTGCCTGTTCTGCTTCGGCGACGAAATGGACTGCCCTTGCGGTGCTGACTTCATCGGGGGCGGCTGCGCCAACTCCACGGGTCAGGGCGGCTTGCTCACCGACTCAGGCTCCACGAGCTCCGTGGCCGATGACTTGGTGCTGACGGCTTCCAACCTTCCTGCACTGACTCCGGTCATTTGGATTCAAGCGCTGGCCACTGCCCGCCAACCGTTGAATGATGGCTTGCTTTGCTTGAGCGCCGGAGGGTCCAAGATCTTCCGCATCCTCACCCAAGAGTCCAGTGCAGCAGGCGTGGCGGTGCTCGGACCGGGCATCGTTCAGATGAGCCTCGACAGCCCTCTGCAACCGGACGACATCTTTCCCGGCAGCACATGGTACTTCCAGGCCTACTACCGCGACGCCGGAAGCCCCTGCGGAGGCAATGCCAACCTGACCAACGCGGCGGCGGCGACCTTCTACTAGCGCTACCTCGTCTGAGCGCTAACGCCAACGCTCGGAACAAATAGAAGGCCCCCCGAAGTTGAACTTCGGGGGGCCTTCTTCGCTTTCTTGAACGTTGGTCCGGGTGACCCTGCGGTCTCCCCCTTCTCAGTAGATGTAGATAATCGTGATGTTAGCCTCAAACGTTCCATTCCAGCGAGATCGCACCAATGTGCCTCCGAGGGCGTTGTGGACGGCGAACAAGTTGGCGTCGAAGTTCACCCTGTCCGAGCCGGACTTGTCGGTCCAGCCTTGGTCAGGGGCCGCAGCGGCTTGTCGCAGACCACTGGCGTCGGTCGAGACCGACTTCGAGGACGGCCCGTTGTAATCCAACACGCCATCGAAGGCGGCAAGGCTTGCGGGCCCGCCCTCATGCATAGGGACCGTCACGAGTGAAAGACCGTCGCTCCGTTTGAACTGAAATTCGTCGATGGCTTGATAGATGCCGGAGACGGGGAACGGGGAAGCGTTCTCCATGCGCAATTCACCGGTCTGAACGAATTTCATGCTGACTTGCACGGCCTTGAGTGTTCCGAGGGACGTTGGGAAGCTCGGGATGCTGAAGGAGCCTGTGCTGAGC
>JBLIMI010000005.1:0-19936 GCA_047638655.1 Minisyncoccia bacterium
AGACGAAGTCCAGCGCGTACGCCAGAGCATTCACCGCCGCATCAACCGAGTCCTAAACGCCCACGGCCTGCTTTCCTCCCTCGGATCTGATCCATCACCGACGAACAAGACTCCCTACTGCCTTTCCTGCAAGCCGCATCCATGCAATCCCGAGTCGCCCTAGGCCCCGATTCCGGAAGACCCATTCCAAGGCTTACCGACCACGCAGCCGCAACTCCGGGCCCGCAATCCCTGCCGCCCCTTACCTCAAACGAGCAAGGCTATTCCCTGCACGCGGCCACTCACATCCCTGCAAACGACCGAGCCCTGCGCGAGCATCTCTGTCGGTACATTGCCCGTCCCCCACTCGCCCAAGGCCGACTCTCCCTAACCGACGACGGCCAGGTCCTCTGGAAACTCCGCTCCCCCTGGCGCGACGGCACCAAAGCCTTTCGCTTCGACCCAATCGCTTTCATCGAGCGCCTAGTCGCGATCACACCGCATCCACGCGAACACCAACTCACCTACCGTTGAATTGACCGCTGGTCCATCATCGCGTTCAAGGTTCACCCGAGAGTGTGGCAGCGGAAAGCCAGGGACAACTTGTCCCTGGCTTGCTTGCATCCAAGGCTATTGCTTGCCCCTAGTCACGGCGTAATTCTTCTGAAGCTGTACGAGGAGTGCCGAAAGGCGCTCGCGATCCAGCTCAGTATCACCCACCAGGGGGTTTAATCCGCCGTGAGGCGTGTAGTCTCGAACGGGGTTACCATTGACGATGCCAATACTCCTTTTTACAGGGTTGTCCGGATCCTTCTTCAGGTCTATCCAGTACTGGGCCCCAGTGGTGAACTGACCGTGGTACGCATCGATCCCCGCCTTCCTTGATTCACTCAAGGCCACGGGGCGCGTCATAACCAGCGCGAACCGTGTCGGGGTTTCCTCGTCCGCTTCATCGAATGAGATGCTGAGGCTGATGTGAGGTCCCCGCCGAACCGAGTCTCTTAGATACTCAGTCTTTCCGGCTCCCATTTCGACATTCATTTGAAGGTAACGGAAAGTCTTCCCCTCCTCGTCATACGGTTGCAACCCCACAAGGAAGTGGGCATCAGTCCCTTCAGGCGTACCTTGCAGCCTGTAGGCCATCGCGTCATCGTCCTCGAATTCCATATCGTTCCTATCCTCAGTGGGTAGGGATGCAACTTCGAGCATTTGGTCCAAGACATCGTTGAGGTACAGGGCTCCGTTTAGACTCTCGTCCGCATGAAACGTCAACCTTTCTACCGCAGCGCCAATCCGCTTCTCTTGCTCGGTAGTCGCCGTTTTAGATTCAGGCTCTTCCTCCACCGAGCCAGTCACTTCCCCGCGCTGGCCAGCGTCCGGCTTATCATCGAAAAAAAGAGCATCAACACTGTTATGTGCTGATGACTCTCTTGGTCGTTCTGCTTGCTCTAGCCCCTCTGCGGAATCCTCGTCGTTTGACGGAACAATGAGAAATGCCAAGGCACCTACACTAATTAGAGCGGTGGTGAGGCCAACTACTAGACCGGAGCTAATCTGTAGCTTCCTGGAATGGTGTACTAATTGCATGAGCCAACTCCGGAGTCCTGGTCACACCGTGCTCCGTTCGAGCAGGTCAGCGATGAACTGATGCAGCTCTGGTAGTCAAATCCGAGTTTGCACTCGATATCGTTCGTGCCCGACTCCGCACAGGAAGTACATGCCGTCGTCACGGTTTTTTGACACCGAGGCACCGGGTCAATGTCCCCCATCTGCGGAGCCGCAACTAAGGCTGCGGAACTAGGCATTGTCGAGGCGTCCGATTTGCTGCCAAAATTAGCGAGGACTCCGCATGAAACAAGGACGGCTGAAATCAAAAGGGCTCTATTCATATTGTTTTTTGAGTTGAAGTGAAGTGACTTACAAAAACGAGGGCAGAGTCCAGCTAAAAGCCCACGGTATACTCCTTGTCGGAAATTAGTGAAGCAAACCAAATCTTCCGTTGGCTGTATGGGAATGCAACACGGCGTAGCGTTTCCAAAACAGGTAAGCCTCGGTCCCGCGCAACGGGATCGGAAGGACCCGGTGGTTCGTTCCGAAGAGGATCCCTAGCGCACTTTGGTCTACCCACCACACGAGCCCCCCCTCGAGCCCCCACGCCCACCGCCCGAGACCGACCTTCCCTGGGATAGGTAAGCTCTCGATCCCGCATAGCAGACTCGGAATGACCCTGTGAGCCATCCCGAAGAGGGTCCGGGCAATACTGCCTAGCTCTCCCACGCCAGGCCTCCTCGACCTACCGCCTGCACGCCCCCAGACACCCGAGCCCGGACCCACCTCAAGGTCGCGGTGCAACCGACGCCATGCCACACGCTTAGCTAGGTGTCCCAGGAGGTACCGAACGAATAGTCGCCTGCGGCCGGAGCCATCCATTGCCCGAATGCGTCCTGGTTGATGGTAAGACTGCAGATACCGCCGCCAAAACTGGAGGTGGTCTTTGTGGTGGTATCGAAGGTGAAAGCGCCAGTACCTGCGAGGGCGGTAGCAGTGGAGCAGTCATCACCTTGGGCTAATGCACCACCTGCAAGAACCAGGACGAGTCCGGGCAGGAAGAGGTTGCTTCGAAGCATATTTTTGATTTCAGCAGGAGAGAGCGAGAGTGCTGTAAAGCGACCGGGAGACCGGTGTAACTCCAACGGCACCGCAAAATCCCAACAAGTGCGAGTGCCCCCCCGTCGGACAACTCGGGAATTGGGCAATGAATCCCTGGGCTTGGTGGGCGAGGCGTGCACCACATTGGATAACCCTTAACGAAAAACGGCGCCGTCCCGAAGGACGGCGCCGCCGAATCCAACCCCTGGAGAAAACCCGCCAGGGACATGGGCCAGAGCTGGACTAGAAGTTCACGCTGAGGCCGTTGGTGAAGTTCGAGGAACCGGCGGCGGCCGCGGTGTCGCGGTACCAGCCCTGGAAGTGCCAGGATTCGCCAGCCGTGATCACGATCGGAACGCCAGCGGGGATGGTGCTGGGAACGTCGAAGCCGAAGCCGGTGGTGGAGGTGCCTGAAACATTGATCCACGTTCCGGTGCCATCAAAGCCACCGATCGAGTTCATGTCCGTACCACCCACGTTATAGCGGAAGAACTGAGCGGTCGGGGTGCCGACCAAGCAGAACAGACCGTTGCTGACGGGGATGCCAGCGGTAGCTTCGTTGCCAACCAACATGTAAGCCAGTTGACCGACGGGACCGCCGGTAATTTCCAAGTGCACGCCACTGCCGACGCCGGTACCGTTGGTACCAGCAAGGACGGCGGGACCGCCGGTGGAGTTGCTGTTGGCGGGATCACAGAACGCGGTGCCGGTGGAGCCGGGGCCACAACCAGAACCAGAGACGATGAGGTCGTAGGAGTTACATTGGATGGTGGAACCGCCATAAACGTTGACTTCTAGGATGACATCCATAGCAGCACCGGAGGTGTTGGTGTAGCTGACGAATTCGTTGTCGCTGGAGCTCCAGCCTTCTGCCAAGAAAGTTCCGCCGGCGTGCCCGGTGCCACAGTTGACGTCGCCAACTTCCCAAAGGGCAATATCGAGGTCGCCGTTGCCGTGTATGAAGAGGATGTCCACGTCAAGGGTAGCGCCGTCGGCGATACACATGGCGTAGTGGTCCGGGTCGGTACCGCTTACGAACAGACCCGCGTTCGCTCCATCGGAGATGGCGGCAGCAGTAGCGCAGTCGTCGTTTTCCTCAAAAGCATCGTCCGGAGTCGTTGTGCAGGGGTCGGGAGTGGCATTGGTGATGGTCAGGGTGCCGGGACCGAAGTTGACGCCGTAGCCGCCGACTTGAACCAGGACGGAGTCGCCCATGGCGAGACCAGCCAGGCTAACTTCACTTTGAAGTCCACCGGTGTCGTCGTTGTAAGCGCCGCAAGTAGCAGCGCAACCGGCGCCGGTGTGCACGCTCAGCTTGGTGTCATAGGACGACCCGAAGGTGTCGAACGTAAAGTCACCAGCGGCCGGAGCGGTCCACTGGAAGAAAATGTCCTGGTTGACGGAGTCTGCGCCGCCAGCTCCACAGGATCCGCCACCGTTGAACAGGCTCGTGAAAGCGTTCGTGGTGTCGAAAGGGGTAGAGCCTAGACCCGCGATGGGGGCTGCAATGGAGCAATCATCGTTCGGGTGAACCGCGGGGGGCGCGGTGTTCACGGAAACGTTCAGCAGGCCCAGACCGGAGCCGTTATAGCCGCCGACTTGCACGACGAACTGGTCGCCGATGTTGATGCCGGGCACGGTGATGGTGCTCAGCAGGCCAGTGCCATCGTCGTCATCATTGTCGAGGCAGACAGCCGCGCAATCGATTCCGGTATGAATGGCAAGTTGCGTGTCGAAGCTGGAACCTTCCGTGTCGATCGTAAGATTTCCAGCGGCGGTGGCGGTGTAGACATAGTACATGTCTTGGATGAAGTACGGACCAGCGCCCCAAAGGTTCGAATTACAACCGGTAAGGTCGTCATCGGTGGCCATGGTCGTAGTGTCGAACGTGAAGGACCCTTCGCCGATGACGGTGGGGGTGGTACAGGTGTCGGTGCCGTCTTGGGCGACCGCAGTGCTGGCGAGCAGGAGGCTCACAGCAGCACTAATAAGGATGCTTTTTTGCATTTGTATGGATTCGATAAGTAGGAAGCAGGGGATCGTTACAAAAACCCAACCCGCAAGGCCCTGGAGTGGAGCACGATTTATGGGGGGCACTGTTATCATCCCTTCCTTTGGCGGTTCTGGGAAGGATGGCTTCCAAAAAAACAAATCATGACTAAAAATGAGGTTAAACACCCTCTCAGGAGGCTTCTAACCAAGCCAACGCCCTTTTCGGGGCTTCCAGATTTCGAGTGGCCTGCTTGGAATTCCGATCAGCGCCAATCATTAGGTGGAGCACCGCTGGAGCCCTTCCATCGGCCTTTTCTTAGGCAGTCCATTTTCCGTCCCTTTGATTTAGGGCGAAATCGAGATGCGGCGCGCTCCGATATGGGCCCCAACGGTGGCTAGGAGTGTGTCGGGCATAGAGGTCCATTTAGGGGAGGCTTGCACGGTCCAGCGCGAGGGTGCACTCCACTCGAAACCCCTGAAGGCACCCATTTTCTTGCCTTGGTACTCGACGGCGTCTACACGACTGACGGACCCGACGCTTTTCCCACCTGTTGCCGCGCGCCCGCGCTTACCCCAGACGAAGTCCAGCGCGTACGCCAGGACATCCACCGCCGCATCGATCGAGCCCTAAACGCCCACGGCCTGCTGCCCTCCCCCGGCTCTGACCCGCCACCCTCCCCGGGGCACCCATTTAGCCTTGATCCCCTACAATCGAACCCGTGGTCACCCACCGGCTCACCCCCCCCCCCCACACCTCACTCCAAACTCCCCCTTTGGAACGTCTATCCACTCCATGGATAATCCGGGCTTAGTTATGGATTCAAGGCCACGGGCCAGGGGGAGGCAGCCAGGCTGTGAGGACTAGGAGGCTGGCCTGTCGAAGGGAACGACACCAGCCGCCCTGTGCTGGGCGATCGTCCCTGGCGAGGGTAGGTGCAGTCCAGGGGAAGAGGGTTCGAGGGAGTGTTGGCTGGTGCCGGTTTCAGGGAGGGGCGCTAGAGGCTCGGTCTTGTCAGCCATTTTTCAGATTGAGAATGGCCTCCTATAGCACTAGGAATGCCCTTTTCGAATGGGCGTTGCATAACTCTGATACTTGCTCCGAGTTTGCTTTCAGACCTCGAAGTCCAATCACCGATGAACGGGAAGCCTGCCCTCTTTGCCAGGCAAATCCACCACAGCTTTGGACCGTAATGGCACTCATTCGTAAATCAACAGGAGTTCGCTCCGACGACCCGGCTCCCAAGGCGAGGAAGCAGCAAGCCGGCTTTACTCTGGTGGAGTTGTGCATAGCGTTGACGATAGCTGTCATTTCAACTTTGGGTTTGATGGGCTCGATGCTCTCGGGTTCCAAGTTGCAACAGCAGACCCAGGAATACGGGCGCGCCAATAGGGCCATCCAGCAGGTGCACGAGACCCTTCGTAATGGGGACCTGGATGATCGCATCGCAGAATACAAAGCGGACCCCGTGTTTGCCCTCGGACCGATCACGGTCGCGGTGTCCTTTCCCGCACAAAACTTAATCGACCTTTTGGGTACGCCGATCCCTGTGGACTGGCGCTACCAGGATACGGACAACGACGGTGATGTGGACTTGGTGGCGGGTGTGGCCGACGGACCGAGCTTGGTGCCCGTTGAAGTGCTCACCACCTGGACCGGCGGGCAGATGTCCTCGAGCTTTATGGTGACGGAGAAATGAAAACCCGCAAGAGCAAAGCAGGCTTCACTCTGATCGAGATGATGATCTCGTTCAGTATCTCACTGGTCCTGATGGGCATGGTGATCGAAGCGAGCGATATGTCTACCCAGATGGCAGGTACGTCTCTGGCTCTTGGTCGGTTGGAAGAAAAGGCTAGCAAGGCTTCGTTCCAGATCGCAACCGAATTGCGCTGGGCTCAGCCGAATACGCTCCTGATCACGGTAGACAACGGCAGCGATCGCATCGACTTCATGAAAGCGGAAGGCTTTGCAGTAGGTGCGGTCACTTGGAGCACAACGATCACTTACATGTACCAACCTTCACCTCTCGATTCCAACGGCAACGGTGTTGCGGACGAGGGCATGTTGGTGCGCACCCAGGATGGCAAAGACTCCATCCTGTGCAGGAATGTGGTCCTAGGCAGCCTTAGCATTACCCAGGACGGCGACTACTTACAAGTTCAGCTCTCGCACTTTCAGCTGACTTCAGACAAGCGGATTTTGAATGGGAACATTCAGACATCGGCAACACTGATCAATCGGTAAAGGGGAAAAAATATGAAACGAACATGCAATAAGAAAGAAGAGGGTGGGGCCCTCATCTTTGTCCTATTTGGAATGATGATTCTGGTGAGCTTAAGTGCTGCACTGGTCCAAACTTCATTCCAAAGGCAGAATACGGCACGCTCCATCAACGAACAGGGCCGTGCATTTGAAGCGGCCATGACAGGCCTCGACCTGGCAGTGTTTGAACTGCAAGAAGGGGTCGACGTCGTTGCGGATGGCATCGGCAACGTGGAAGGCGAAATGGGGGGGGGCGACTACCTCGTCTCGATCGTACCCGAGTTCGGCACTTCGGAAAACTACACCCTGACCGCCAGTGGTGCGTTCGGGAACTCGAACCAGGGGATCGAAATGATCATCAGCGCAGAGAACTACTTCCCTTATGGGATGTTTGGCAAGACGTCCCTAGAAATGGGCGGTACCTATTCCATCGATAGTTACAACTCTGAAGAGGGTACCTATGCCAGTCAATCCAACGGCACGTTTGCCGGGGACAGCGGCAACCTGGGCTGCAACGGCGATATCGTTGCCGCAGGCAGCACGGTCTACGGGGATGCCACTCCGGGTCCTGGCTCCCAGGTCTTGGGCGACCCTACCAACGTGACGGGATCGACGGCACCGGCTGTGGTTCCCCATGAATTCGAGACCTATGTTTACGACCCTGCGATCGCTTCTTCGGGTAGCTACCGGGGGACGCGAACACTGAGTGGTGGCGAATATCGCTTCGATGCGCTTAGGCTTGTGGGCACCCAGGTATTGACCCTCGAAGGTGAGGTGGATCTGTACGTGGACGGCAACTTCGACATCTCCGGTACTGCGAGCATCGTTGTCGCACCCGGTGCAACCGTGAACATCTTCCATGGCTCTGGAACCATGAATATTGCGGGCACGGGCATCGTAAACCAGGAAGCCCTCCCTGCCAATTTGACGATTACATCGGCCACTACCGAGTCGATCAGTGTGTCCGGTACTTCCGCGTTTTACGGTTTGCTGTATGCCACCGAATCCCAGTTCCGTTCGATTGGAACCTCGGATTGGTATGGCGTTATTCTTGCGGACACCCTGAGCTTGTCAGGAAGCGGTTTCCTGCACTTTGACGAATCGCTCGAGATTCCCGTAGACCTAACCCAGTTGCGGATTCGCTCTGCGATCCCTATCAGCACGGTTGGTCTGTAAGACATGCGCGCAATCAATGTCCTTTTAGTCGGCCTCTTGGCCGGCCCAGCTTTCGCAGTCGAGGGCCAGCCCCTTGCTGCTTACCAAGCTGTTGAGATTGAGATTGAGCAGATTGTAGAGCGCTGGCGGGCTTTGCCTACGCAAGACCCCAAGGTCCTGACCAAAGAATTGGTCAAGATCGGTGGCCGAGCGGAACCTTATTTGTGCCAGCTGCTCAATGGGGCTGGACGTGAGGATTTGATAGTACCTGTGATCACAACACTGGGCGAGGTGGCGACGACCATTCGCTCCGTTCAGGTCATCGGAGGCTTGTTGGATTCAAAGGAAGACAAGCACCGGGTGAGCTGCGTCAACGCCTTGGGTCGCCAAGGGACTCCGGAAGCAGTGCCTTTCGTCTTGGTGGCGCTGGACGACCAAGCCAAGGTCGTTCGCGCTTCCGCGGCGGTCGTGCTTGAGGACTTGGTTCGCAAGAAACCTAAGCTACGCATGGTGCGCAGGCTTAGGAAGGTTCAGCGCACGCTCAAGCACCCCGATCAATTTGCCTTGCTCCTGGGCCGCTTGGGTACCAAAGACACGCGCGAAATGTTGTGTGGCCTGCTGAGCTTTGGTCACACGGAAGGGGAACGCCTTGCGGGTTTGTCCGGTCTCTGGATCGGTGGAAAGCCGGGTGATGGGGCAGATGTACGGCAGCTGCTAAACAGTCAACCCAGCATCCCTGTGCGCCGCAAAGCCTGTTTGGTTTTGGGCAACCTCGGTGACAAGCAAGCCATTCGTGACCTGATCGACAACCTGCACTCCGACAACGCGGGTTTGGTTTCGGATGCCCACTGGGCTCTGCGGAGGCTCACCAAACTCCGCCTGCCGCCCAACACGGATCTTTGGGAGGCATGGTGGGATCGAGTGGGGAGTAAGGCCAAGCCCATAAGTGTATTCCTCACTCTTGCGAGCCCGGATCAGCTTGGGCCCTCAGCCCCGATGAATCCTGAGGATTGGCGCTAGGGCAGTTACTCCGCAAGCAAAACGCTTCTATAAAAACTGAAGCCGACAACTCCGATGACATACGTGCCGAGTAGGACCTTTCGAAGGGGGTTCTCGGGAAATACGCGCACCCGTTTCCAGAAGGCAGCAACGTCGGTGGCCCAGCTTGCAGCTCTTAGCTCTTAAACGAAAAACGCACACCGAGTCGACTCGATGTGCATTTTGATTTTGGGCCTGGGTGAGGGCGAGTGGGTTGCGGACTAGGGCAGGAAGCTCTTCTTGTCTTTCAGCTTGCGCGGCAGGTATTCCTCGAGCACGAAGTTGAGGCCCCACTTGGCCAATGCCTGCTGCTCGGCGCGCACGCCCATCTAGAGCATCTGGTTGATAGATTTTTTCCAGGGCGTATGGGCCTTGAAGAAGGGGTCGTTTTTTAGGGCGTCTTTGGCGCGCTTGATGTCGACCGGCTTGAGCGGGTGGGTGGCGTCTTCGAGTTTGAAGTCGATGATGTCCTGGGGAGTGACGCCCAGGAATTGCGCCTTGGGCACGCAGAAGAAGCGGTTGATGTGGGCGGCGTTGCCGGAGCCTACTTTCAAGGTGCGGTAGATGTTGGCGATGCCGTAGGGGTCGCAGTCAACGAAGCAGTAGATGGGCAGGCTCTTCTCGTCGGAGAGGCGGCGCATGAAGCGGCGTTGCGCGCGCGAGGGCACACCACCCATGGAGATCAGGATGCAGTGCGAGTCGCGCCAGTACTGGTGGTCGTTGAGGCGGTGGAACATACCTCCGGTCTCGATGGCCAGGATGAACTTGGCTTTGGTCTCGAACTTGAGGTGCTCGACCGACGAAGGAATCGTGTACGCGCCGCCACACCCCCTCGCACGGAACATCGGACACCCCCCGTTTAAGACATTGCAGCGATATATCGCGGAAGGGGTGTTCGCATCGAGGATCGGAGGCGGCAAGCTGCACTGGCCTACGCTCCCGTTTCCCCGCAGGATCCCCTCCAGGATCCGCCTGCCTTACCGTCCTTGATGAGCCACCTTTTCTGCCCCGACTGCGGCGCTAGCTGCACCGAACTCGTTCCGGAGGGCGATCACAAGCTGCGCTCGGTTTGCTCCAAATGCGACGCGATCCACTACGTCAACCCGAAGGTCGTCGTGGGGTGTATCGTGGAGGCTGGAGATCAACTGTTGCTGGCAAAGAGAAACATCGAGCCCGCGCTTGGGCTCTGGACCTTCCCCGCCGGCTATCTCGAGTGCCTGGAGTCCGCTGCAGAGGGTGGCGCACGGGAGACCCTAGAAGAGACCGAGGCCGAAGTGGAGACGCTGGGACTCTTTGCGATGCTCGACATCCCCCACATCTCACAGATCTACGCCGTCTATCGCGCGCGCATGGTCGGCGACCATTTCGCGCCCACCACGGAGTCGAGCGAAGTGCGACTGATAAGCATGGACGACGTCCCGTGGACAGACCTCGCTTTCCCGAGCGTAGCCACCGCCCTGCGCCTTTACGCCGACGACCGATCCGCTGGTGCATTCCGGATCCACACGGGCATCGTGGAGTGGACGGGCGAGGGCTCACGGTTTGACCTCGAGCAGTACAGACTCAGGGGTCACCTGGCTAGGTAGCTCTTCGTTTATGACGGGTGCTAACTCTAAACTTCGAAGTCGGAGTCCATCGGCTCGTAGCTGTCCGCACCGGAGTTCGGACAATACGGAACCAGGTACGTTTTCACACATTTCGAAATGGACCCAGTGTGTGAATGTTTGCCTGGTTCAGTATTGTCGCGTGAGGCCGATCTTCTCACGTCGGTGATGGGTACTTGATTGAGCTCGGGATGAACAAGTGTTGCTCGGCGCCATACACGGTTATGGCTTGATCAGATAAAAGGCTTCGTCGACCGGCACCTCGAGCGCTTCGGCGAGCTTGAGCGCAAGAATCGTTGACGGTGTAAAGATCTGGTTTTCAACCGTATTGATGGTCTTACGCGTCACTCCAACCGCTTCGGCGAGTGTTGCCTGAGTGAAGCCGTGGCGTGCGCGCAGTTCCTTCAAGCGATTGCCCAGTTGGACCGTGCTGCCGCCCATCCTATGCATCCTCCATGTTCTTGAGTTCCATGCGGCCGAAAGCAACCATCGGAACGCTTACGGAAACAATCAGGGCAATGCGCTGCGAAATGAACGCGGTGCCCGGCCAGATCGTTTCCACCCCCAGTCCAAGTGAGACGACTGCCAACGTATATATCCAACCGTAGGCGAATGCCTTGTAACGGTTTTGGCGCGTGAGCTCGTCGTCGATCACGCTGCAGGCCTTCAGCTTCGAAACCTTGCGGCCAAAAATCTGGAAGGCGACCATCGCGCCAGCAAAAACTAGGGCACCGAGAGAGACGCCGATACTGGCTGTCACGAAAGCGGATGTACCTGCCTCCAGCAAGTCTGCTGCGAGTAATGAGCCCTGCCATGCCGCAAATCCAAGCGCTGCGATGATCAATATTTGTGCGCGCCGTTTTAGGAGCTGATCCAATTCATCCATTTTGATTTCCTTTGTTGTCGTACCTGTGTAGATTCCGCCCCTGAGACATGTCACACTGACTACTCACGAAGGAACTTTCAGGTTACTATAAGGGTAACGTGGGTTACATGTCAAGAAGGTGATTGTTCGTATTTGCACAGCAAGATCGCTGCGATGGAAGATCTAGGATACGGGGGCATGTCAGGGCCCAGGCGGGTCCTAACGCTCCCCGGGGGTAACGGCCTCTTGGTGCCACCACCCCGCTCCTGGCGATCTGAGGGGAACGGGCGGACTGTTGTGGCCGAGTTTCTCGGCCCGGGGCTCCCAACGGAAATCAGATACCGAGTCGCACACATCACGACAAATTCACGACCAAAATGTACCGACAACTCGCAACCGAAATTTGGGTCCTGGAGTGCGGCGCTACCAAGTCGGGACAACTTCAATTGTTTATTCCGCCACCCTGGCCTCGGGCAAAGCAACGGTTGTTCTGTAATTCGAGCACGGCGTCAATCAGCGCGGCTCCATGCTGAGGTAGATCCGGCCGGTCTCCCTCTCGTCGGAGACCTCGATAGCCAGGGCGGTGACGAGCCGCAGGAGCGACTCCGTGTTCGGAAAGGTCGCAGCGACCTTGGTACGTCGTTTGATCTCACGATTGAGATACGGAGCCGCGTTCGTTGTCAGGCCTTTTGACAGTTCCGTACCGGGCTCAGTATCGCAGCGGCGCGGTGACCTTGGTCAAGACCAACGCCGCAACGGACTCCCCGTCCTAAGCCTACATCCCCATGGGCCGTGTTGTCACACCACCTTACTCGAAGGGTTTCGTGAAGAGTACTGCGGTGCGAAGGGTACTGTGTCGGGACAACTTCAAGCGTATAAATCACACGAGCTTCGACCTGTTCCAGGAGTCCAAGTGCCTCCTGCTCCGGTTGGGCGCCGAAGCCGGCACCGAAGAGATGCTGGAACCCATCAAGAAGAAAATCGAGGTCGACCACATCCCGATCACCACCGGTGAACTGGTCAAGCCCAACATCGTGCCTGGTGCCTTCTGGATACGGAGTCGCACACATTTCTGGATACGGAGTTGGATACGGAGTAGTCGGATACGGAGTCGCACACATCAGCACGCTTGCGCCCCGAAGAAGTACCGGCAACCTTCGGCGCAACGACTTCCCTCTGGGGCCTCAACTGCGGTTGCAAGTTGTCCGTACTTTTCGATCGTTAATGTGCCATGATGTGTGTGACTCGGTAACTTTTATCGATCGACGTTCATGTCCCTACCTGCTGAAAATTCTCCGCGCCGGCGCCACATCGTGGTCGTTGGTGGTGGCCCCGCGGGATTGCGCGCCGCCGAAGTGGCCGCCTTGGCGGGCGCACAGGTCGATCTTTTCGAAGGCAAACCGAGCGTCGGTCGTAAGTTCCTTGTCGCGGGCAAGAACGGTCTCAACCTGACCAACGCTGCCGAGATGGATGCCTTCTGCGCCAAGTATCGAGGCGAGGGGCTTCCCGCCGAACTGTGGCGCAAAATTTTGAGCGAGTTCGACAACCGCGCGCTGATGGACTGGGCCAGTGGACTCGCTATCGAGACGTTTGTCTCGAAGGGCGGAAAGGTCCTGCCGACTCCTGTCAATGGCAGGATGAGGTCGACCCCGCTGCTCCGTCGATGGAGAGAGCGCTTGCGTGAGTTGGGTGTTCGTTTTCATCTGAGCCAGCGCTGGACGGGCTTTGGAGCAGGTGGGCAATTGCTCTTCACCCATCAAGGCCAGACCCACTCAGTGAACTGCGATGCCGCGGTTTTGGCGCTGGGCGGAGGCTCGTGGCCGAAGACCGGATCGGACGGCCAATGGACCTCCGTTATGTGCGACGCAGGAATAGCGATGAGCCCCTTGTGCGCCGCCAACTGCGGCTGGGAAGCGGACTGGCCGGCAGGTCTCCTGGAGGAGGCCGAGGGCTTGCCGCTGAAGAACCTGCAGCTCTCGGCGGGCGCGATGAGTGAGCGCGGAGAGCTTGTCTTGACTCGTTACGGACTCGAAGGCGGCCCGATTTATCGGCTGGGGCCAGCCCTGCGAACCATGCCCGCTGCGCGGCTCGAGATCGACTTCAAGGCGGACCAGAGCCATGCGGAGTTGCTATCCCGCATGGGTGGTGTGAAGCGCAATTTCGTGCGCGAAGCGCGCAGAAGGTTGAACCTCGACCCTGCGACTTGCGCGCTCTTGAAGCACTTGCCCAACCGCGGGCCATGGAAGTCCTGCGAGCAGATTGTCTCCGAATTGAAGTGTTGCCGCATCGATCTAACCGGTCCTCGCCCACAGGCTGAGGCGATCTCCTCTGCTGGCGGGATTCGCTGGGAAGAGCTCGACGAGCAGCTCATGCTTAAGAAGGTTCCGGGCGTGCACGTCGCGGGCGAGATGATCGACTGGGAGGCCCCCACCGGCGGCTTCTTGCTGCAGGCTTGTTTTGCAACGGGGACGTATGCTGGGCGAGCGGCTCTCGAGTCGGCCACGCGAACAGCCTAGGTCGCGAGTCTGCGCATAGTGCGCATAGTGCAGCAGTACAGCAGTACAGCAGTACAGCAGTACAGCACTGCAGTCGTGCAGTCGCGCAGTCGTGCGGTCGTGCAGTCGTGCGGTCGTGCAGTCGTGCGGTCGTGCAGTCGTGCGGTCGTGCGGTCACGCGGTCGTGCGGTCACGCGGTCGTGCGGTCACGCGGTCACTCGGTCACGCGGTCGTGCGGTCGTGCGGTCACGCGGTCACGCGGTCACGCGGTCACGCTATACTCCCCCATCATTGGGCACGTTAGCGCTGAAGCTGACGTTTGCGCCACTACTGGTTAGGGGCGGCATACAGTGGCTGGCACCGGCCAGAGCGGATAGGCATTAACAATGCGGCCGTTCAGAGCTTCTTTCCGGTGTGCCCATTGAAACCTAAACTTATCCTCAAACCTTGCTAACCTGTCGGAATGAAAAATACAGTCAAGACAGCGGCGCTCACTTTCCTAATCGGTTTGGCCTCATGCGCGAGCCTGCCCACGCAAGAAAGTGCTCACCCCGGATTCAGTAGCGCGACGATTGACTTCGGCATGGTCGTGAGTGACATCGAGCAATCTGCATTGTTCTTTACAAACACAATCGGTCTCCGTGAGGCCCCGGGTTTCTCGGTTGGCGCCGAGTTCTGCACGGATGCAGGATTGACCCTCTCACAGCCATTGGCCATTCGCGTTTTCCAAACCGGTACGGGGGAAACAGCGACAAAACTCAAGCTCATGCAGATCCCGGGCGCGACCTCCAAAATGTCGGACAATGCATTCGTCCACTCGCAGCTCGGACTCAGCTACATCACCATCTATGTGACCGACATGGGCGCCGTGCTCGCCCGGCTTCAAGCGACCGGCGTGCAGCCATTGGCCAAGGGCCCTGTCGCGCTTGGCGAGGACCCGATGGGCCCTGCGCTTATTCTCGTGCGTGACCCCGACGGAAACTTGATCGAGCTTATCGGCCCCACAAAATAGACAACCGGCATGGTGAGTGCGGTATTCTCGGCTGACTTGTCCTGCCAGCTCTTGCTACAAAACGGCCCCTTTAAAACTCCGTTCAGCTGCTCGACGCGCAAATCAGCCCGACGCCCTCGAGAAGTTCATTCAACAACAGATCTCATCACAGCGAGAGACCCTATGAGACACAAGATTCAACGACGAGTGGCCTGCTTGGCCGTGATGGTGCTGGCGATAGGCAGCGTCCACGGACAGGCCAAGTGGGTCGGAGATCGCGGAGCCATGGAGGGAGAACTGCACACCAAGGCTGTGCAATCCTCGAGTCCCTGGGTGACCTACTCGGTCGATAGTCCCTCGGGGCCCGGTCGGGTACGCGCCAAGATCGATCTGCGCTACCGACTCTGGCGACTGACCGGAGAGCCGGTCTGGTCCTACGAGCCCCGCTACGAGTTCGGAACGATCGAGCTGGGAAGCAACAGCATCGTGCGCGACGATTCCCTCGAGGGCGAGGCCTTGATCGCCGAGATGATGCCAGGGGGCAGCATTCACCTGAGAGTCTCGAGGGAGCTCTTCGAGAGCATCCGTATCCGCGACCTGCACGTGGTCGCGCGATTCACCCATTTCTCGTTCACTGGGATCTCCGAACCGATCTACCACAACGCCTGGATCTCGGCGGTCTTCGCTCGTCCCGGGGAATGGGCTTGGGATGTCCCCGCCAGTCCAGCCTGGGACGAGACCTTCACTACCCAGGGCGATCCTCTTGAGCAGGGCCAAGAGATTCAACAGTGGGTCGATGGCAAGGAAGCCAAGGCTTGTTGGACGCGCCTCGAGAATGCCTGGCGCGGTCAAAAGACACCCGCCCTCGAATACCTGCGTTGCTACCGCATGAAGTTGGACCTCTCCAACTTTTGGATGCGAGTCGAGGCTCAGAAACCGGGCGTGACCCGGCCCTTCTTCAATCGCATTGTTCCCGGCGAGTCCTTCGAGCAGGCCGCCCAACGCAACGCCCTGGAGTATCAGATCCAATCGCTTCTAAACGGTGTCTCGAAGGAGGTCGAGGCGAGTCGCACGAGCTCCGGTGGACCGCGGGCGACCGCAAAACTCAAACGGCGCCTCGAAATAACGGAGCAAGCCTTTCTCCTTTTTAAGGGCGATCCGCCCGCGCATATGATCGAGTCCCTCGAGACCGCAAAACGCCAATTGACCGGCGACCTTCTCGACGAAGGCATGCGAATCCTCTCGGAGTCCTGGAAAGCAGGGGCCGAAGAGTCGGAGATCCTCCTGAACACCGGCATGCTCGAAGATTTGGAACGCCTCGGCGCTTCGATCGATGCGGCGGGCGCGGAGGTCCCGCCGGCAACCCGTCGTCGTTGGGAGTCCCTGCAGAGCCTGCAATCTGGCTTCCGGGGCACGGTTGTGGCGGAGTGGACCGGTCCTGCCTTGCCGGCCCAAGCGTATAGCTCGGGCGGCAGTATCGGATATATTCGACTCAGCCAACTCAGCACGGGGCCCAACGGACGGGCTCTCGCTCTATTTGCCTGGGAAGAGGAGTACGCCCACGATGAGGGTCACTACGGCTACATCCTTGTGGACGCCACGACCGGAGAGGAGTTGCACCGCGACCTCCATGGAGACGGAGACGAAGATGACGTCGCCCTCTTCGGAGAAGCCGAGTTCGTGGCGGAGTTGCATGGCTCCGGTTACTACGAAGATGTATATAAATTGTATGGGCTCTGGCACGTGGACTCAAAGCGCATGCTGAGCACGCCATGGAAGGACAATTCCCATCTGTTTGTTGTGGCCTGGGACACCCGTCGCGCGTTCTTAATGGACCGCAAGAACGACGGCCACATCGAGGCCTGGGACTACACCACCGGAGATCGACTCTGGAAGAGTACTGAGCTCAGCTCGAGCTTCGATTACAATCGCACGACGCTGAGGTTCGGCTCCAACAAAGACTGGATCCTGGCTCGGGAGACCCAATTTGACTCCCACAGCGCCGTTCTCGATGTATCCACCGGAAACCTGCTTTTCGAGTGGCGAAAGAAAAGTGCCACGAACGATGAACTCGAACAAGAAGCCTACCGCGTGAAGGGCACCGATCCTTCGCCGGCCTTCGTACTTCCCCAGCTTCCTGCGGGCTACGCCTACGAAAGTTGGTCCAGCCGGTGGAGTGCGGACGGGGATGCATTTATCTGCGTCAAGCCAGGCACTGTGGTTCGTAATGAAGCCTCCATGAAAGGTTCCCTGCGCTACCAACTGTTGAAGTGAGTCGCGTCCTGAACACCGACATTGGATGGGACGCAGCCTGCTTGGTGAAGGTTAGGTGCACCTGTCCCGGTGCGTCCATTGCGCCCTTGGTCCCCTAACATGGATTCCAAGGCCGCTCATTTCCCCTCGCTTCCCCTCGCTTCCCTTCCTCGCCCTTGCATAAATCTGCCCCTTTCAAGTCCTTATCCATTTTGAAGCTGAACGAACTATTAGAGAAATGGAGGCTGGTATGGACGCTTCTACTCGCAGCGCACCTGACTCCCTCCCTCCTGTTTCCGCAACCACTCGGTCTCACCCCTGCGGTCTCTGCCGGCCAGAGCCCCCCGCAAGAACAGGAACAACGGCTCGAGGAAATGGCGCACATGGGGCAATGGTGGCTGCAACATGAGCGGGACGGATTGCACGCCTTTGATGATGCGGAGTTCGAGAAGCACTTCCTCGAACTTACAGCTGAGCTTGATGTCGACTATTCACTGGAGCTCGACCAGGTCATCGAGCAGATCCTCGGGCAGATCGAACAGGCCTTCGAGCAGCACAATCCCGAGGCGCTCCCCTTGATTGGATTATTCCGACAGCCAGAAGCCGTCGCTGCGACATGGGCCCAACTGAGTGAATTGCGAGGGGCACTGCAAAAATACAAACTGAACACGCAGCGCTATCCATCCATCAGCGAGGGGTTGCCTGCCTTGCTCATCGAAGATGGGGAGAACGGTCCCTATGTCAGTGGTCGCAAACTGCTGGATAGCTGGGGACGTGAATTCCATTACCGGAGCCGTGGTGAGGCTTTCTTCCAACTCCGCTCTCTTGGCCCAGATGGGGTGGCGGATACTCAGGATGATCTCGTTGGGGACGAGCGCGGACAGTACAACGATGCCCCGGCCAATGCATCCAGTCGCGTGAACAAGACCTGTAGCATCCTGCGGATTTCCCAACAGGAGCCGAACACTTTTGTGAAGTTGGTGCTCGTGACTCGCCATCTACATTGGGATCCGGAGCTTGTGCGAGAGGAGAGGTCGGTACCGGTCATGGGCCAGGAGGTGCTCCTGTCCATCGATGGCGTCGAGGGCACGGCCACTCTCAAGACCGACGCGGAGGCTTGGGTGGGGTTCCGGGCCCCTCCACAGATGATCGAGAATAGGCTTCGGGCCGGACATGACGGGCAAATCGCCCGCTTCAAACTGCCCGGGACGGTGGGTCCGCCATGCCGGATGTACCTTGGTCTCGATTGGGCTCTCGACATCGTAGGAAGCCACATGGAGGGAGGACTGGACGTGCAACTCGCGAGCTGGGGAGACATCCTCGCGGAAGTACCCGCGACAGACTCGGGCATCCTGGTGCGGAGGGGTATCGAGGCGCGCACGGCATCCCTTCCGGCGCAATTGATACAAGCGCAGTGGGAAGCGCAGATCGCCTTGAAGGGCGGGCTAGATCCTGCCACTAGAGACGCACGGCAAGAGTGCATGCAGCTGCAGACCCAACTAGGCGAAGCCCTGCTCGCCGCTGGAGAGCCCCAAGCAGCGGTGCGAGCCTTTGGTAATGCCGCACGTCACGCATCGGATAATGATGCCATTGACGCAATGGCTGCGCTCATTCAGCGGCAGCTCGAAGCTCAGGGGACAGAGCGTTGAGTGGTTTCACCGCGAGTCACACTGTGCGCAGTGCTCCTGCTCTTGGCGAAAATTATTCTAAGCCCAAGGGAATCAAGTTGGAGATAAGGACGCCATGGTGGGTGCATTCACCGATCTGACACCTGTCAACCGACGGCCCCTCGGATATCCCTCCCCTCGAGTGGGTCCCGGGTGAGGCCAGCGAGTCTTCCGACAATTCAATCTGCGCACAACATTTTCCCCACTCAGCCAACAACCACAGATACACCCCGGCGCCATAGACTTCACCCAGCGCAGCGGGTTTGCGCTCGTACTCAACATTCTCATGCATACCCGCGTTCTCGAAAACATCTCCACCACCTGTACCCGCGACACTTGACATCCATGCTGCGCAGGACTACTTTTTAATGATGACCGAAAAGATGTCCGAAGAAGATGAAAAGTTAGTCAAGAAGCTAAAAATTTTTATACGCCTAGTGATTCTCGCTATACCGCTGGCGCTAGTCATTGGCGGCGTCGGTGGCTGGCTAGTTTATGAATCCGCAGCTCCAGGTTCGGAAATACTCGGCATTGAACTGCTGCTTCCGGGAATACTAGCCACGATCATTAATAGCATCGCGCTCGTCATCATCAAGAAATCATACTTCAAAGACAAAGAGGAATTCCTGAAGGCCGGCGCGCTTCTAAACGAACAACAAGCCGTGGAAACCAAGGGATAAGAGGACGTAGATAAATCAAACGGAGCATCAAGTTTCACTCTGCAGGTAGATCGCCCGCCCCCCGCTCACTCCAGGCCGGCTCTCCCTCACCGACGATTGTGAGCGCCACACCTACCCCATCTTGCAGTCCCCACTCAAGAGCCTTCGAAAGAAGGTGGATGGACACGGGTTCCCGCTCGACTTGTATAGCCGAGTTCAGCCCCAATGGGGAACACCGTGTTTGCTACCGCGCGGTGCTCAGTCCTGGATCCAAGTACTCTCGTCCGAAGTTGAGCGGTGGATCGCAAAACCGCTGCTCAATGGGCGGC
>JBLIMI010000006.1:0-19648 GCA_047638655.1 Minisyncoccia bacterium
GCTCGCGCTCCTTTATCTCAGTGCTTGGAGTTTTTTTGGGGAGCCCGAAGCTGGAGGAGTGGGGCTTCTGCCCTGCCCCATCCACTCGCTGACGGGCGTTAGCTGTCCTGGGTGTGGGATCACGCGGGCATGCCTGTCCCTTGTGCAAGGCGACCTTGTGTCGGCCTGGAGCTATCACCCTTTTGCTTTCTTCTTGGTGCCCCTGGCCGTTCTCGTTTTCTTCGCCCCCGGCCCGACCAGGAAAGTGTGGCGAACGAGCCCTCGCTGGCTGCGCGGAACATTCGTTGGTGCAGGCCTTGTCTGCTTGTTGGGCCTGTGGATTGTGCGTTTGCTTTGACCCGCCGAGCGCGGCCGTGACAGCTATTGGATGTGCAATACCAGCGTGTTGCTGACGCTGAATCCAGCGCCTTCGCTTCCGTCATCGCGCACCAGGGCTTGCAATGTCCAGGTCATGGAGCGACCCACCCCGCTGGGAAAAGAGAGCAGCGTCCCCGGGGCGTGAACACTGGGAAAGCGACCCGTGCCGAGCAGGCTATTGTGGCCGATTGAATTGACGAGGGTCATCGGGTGGCCGCCAACGAGCGGCGAGGAGAAGGCGAACAACCCAAATCCACGGGGCATTTCGCTGCTCTCAAACAGGGTCGGTTCAGCGACTCGGCCATAGAGCACGAGGGGCGCCGAGGCAGGACCCGCGGGAGGTGATTGCATTTCGATCACCAGGGGAGCATGCATCGAAACGTCCATCCGGCCCATGCTATCTCCAGTTTGCCCGTTGGCCGTCAGAATGCGGACGGGCAGGCCATTGGCAGCGTCCACCGTGCCTTCACGGGCGAGAGCGTAGCTGCTCGTTTGCCAACAGATGTTGCGGCCGGTGGTGATGCCCACCAAGGGAAAGCTTCCGTTCAGAATTCCATCCGTCCCATAGCGATGAACGGTTTGAGCGCTGAAGTTCGTGATCGTCAGTTCATCGTGTTCGTCGATCACGATCCCTTGCGGCGCGGAGAGCGTCCCAAGCCCGAAGGTCATCAGGTACGACCAGTTCGCGTCGAACTTGGTGACTCTTCCGCCGCCACCATTCGAAACATAGTGGTCTCCGTAGGAGTCCTTGGCGATGGACATCGGCGAACTCAGGCTCGAGTGATTGATCATCCCCAGGTATTGATGGCCAGCATCGAAGCGGTGCAATTGGGCGTGGACGGCATCGGTGACGGTGAAGCTTCCATCGTCATCGAAGGCCACGCAGTTGACGCCCGCCATGGCGGGGTCGCTGATGGTCTCTATGTAATTCCACTCGGCATCGAAGACCAGCACTCCCCCCGGAGCGTAGTTGCCGATGTACCAGCGACCATCCGCGGAGCGAGCGATGCCGGTACCGAGGGTCAGGTTGGGATGGCTGACAGTCTTGATCAGCAGGCCCTCAAGATCGAAAACCAAGATCCGATCGCTGTTTGCGCAGTTCACCACCAAATTGCCTAAGTCGTCGACGGCGATGCCCCGGGGGCCTTGCAGGTCGGGGCTAGTGAAGGTGCGTAGCAGCGTGCCGTCCGGTGCGTACTCTCCCACATTGCCCGAGTTGGAACCGCTGACGTAGTAGACCCCTGTGCGCTGCGGAGGCAGCGGCGATGTCTGGGCTTGAAGGGCCGGGCTGAGAGCCAGCGTCAGAGTGAGGGACGTGCGCAGCATGCGAAGGATGGGCCGGGAGAGAGGAGGGGTGCCTGCATTCTATCGCATCCAGCGGGACTTGCCCGGAAGTGGCCGCAGCCCTGCTGTGGCCCGAAACTTACCACCGGTGGCGGGTGGAGCAGGCTGGTGGATGCGTCGAGGACTTTTAGGGGCTCACACGCTCGGTGGTGGCTTCGGCACCGGCATCGCGCCAGACATGAAGCTGCGCCGCCCCACAGTGTGGGCCGGCGCAGCACTAACGAGCCAGAGAGGCTCAATCAGTTGGTGAACTGGACCTCGACGCCACTGGAGACGTTGAATGCGTTTCCACAGGCGGCACCCGCGTCATCGCGGTACCAGACCTGGAAGATGCGTGTGTCGCCAGCGCTCCAGTTGCCAGCGGCGGCCAGACCGGGCCCCCAGCTCGCGGCGCCTTGCCCGTCGGCAAAGACCACGCCCAGGCGTCGCAAGCTACCGCCGGCGCAGCGCAGGCCATCACCGAACGGCTGGCCCGCACCGTTTCCCAGCAGGGCATCCCCTGCAAAGAGAAGACTGGGCTTGTTGGCGGGCAACTGGGAAGCGCTGAAGTGAAGTCCATCGGACCCAACGCTGGCTCCACCGCCCGCTGTAAGCACGGCACCACTTCCGCTGGAATTTGCGCAGCCTTCGCCGCCGGCTCCAGCGTTGCCGCAAGGACAAGCCGCACCGCTTCCATCTCCGAAGCACAAGGGCGTGCCTGTTGCAGTGAGGAGGCGGGCATTGTCCATGCCGACGTTCCATTGGTCGAAGATGAAGAAGAAGGTGGGGTCTCCGTAGAAGATCCGGACCTCAGTGACATTGCTCATGACCGTGTTCCAGGCCGTATCGGGGTCGGTGCACGACCCGTAGGGCAGCCAGCCTGCGGGCATGCTGGTGCTGGCTGAATCGATCGCGTAGTCAAAAGATTTCCAGCCGGTGCCCACCTGGGGAATGAACTCGGTGCCGAGCCAGTAAATCGTGCAGCTCCCATTGGAGAGCATCAAAGTGGCCTCTCGCTGGTAGGGAAACTGGACCGCAATCGAGTTGAAGTCGATGCCAAAAGAGTTCACGCCCATGGCTCGCCAGTCCCCGTGGAAGGGATTGTTGGCTGTGGTTGTCCGGCACTGGGGGGCATAGGTGTCGATGACCGTGTTGTGCAGGAAGGCGCCCGGGTTGCCTCCAGTGGCGTCAATGCCTTCAATTGTGTTGCCGAAGGTCCAACCGCCAGCATTGACATCGCCGTCAAAGGTCTCGACGTAGTTCTGTGCGGTGGCCGTGGAGGCGAGCAGCGTGATGAGGAGGGGGAGGGACAAGCAACGCATGATGTGCTAAGGGGGTTGGTGATGTGCGGGGAGGGGTGCGCCACTAGAATAGAACCCACTAACGCAAATCCTACCAGGAAGTTTCCTGGAAACTTTCCAGAAAGGCTTTCGAACCTCTACTAAACCGGCTCAAGTAGCGTAAACTGCCTTGAATGCCCCCTCCTGAACAGAAGAGCCTTGTTGTCCCCGATTCGCTTCCTGGCCACGACTTACGTCAAAAGGTGAGCGCCCTAGGGATGCGCCTTGCGCGTGACTTACACGCGGTGACGGATGCCATCCCGGGCAATCCCGCGGGACCTCAACGGTTGGCCAAAGCGCTTGGGCTAGACAAGGTCTTTGCCAGTCGCCTGCTCAAAGCCCTGCGAAACCGCGAACCCCTGACGGTGATCTATCAATTGCCCGGCCCAGATCCCTTGCGCCGTTTCCTGGTGGCATGCCGAAAGATCGGCGTGCCTTCCGAACTGGTGCTTTCTGCTCGGGAATCAGTGGACACCTTTGAGGGGTTGATCCGGGACGAAGCGGGCGATCGCGGTGCTCTGGGAGCCATCTTGAGTGCGTGGTTGCCGGAGGTCCGCGGCCAACTTGAATTGAGAGCCAGACAGGCGGCCTATCGGGCTGTTGGCCAAATTCGAGGTGCGCAGGCGGAATTTGGTCACTCCACGGTCTTGCTGCATCCAGGCGCCGATGGGCTCATCGACATCGTCTGGTTGATCGGGATGGTCGGGCTGCAACGGCTGAGGCCAGGAGCCACGGTCAAGTTCGATACTTGCCGCAAGGTCGTAGCGGAAGGTGAGCGGCGGCCAACGGATCTGGCGGGCAAGGAGCTAATGGGCCCGGCGCTCGGACCAGAGAATTTCTGCACCGGGGCTACGGCTCCCATTGAGATCCGGCAAGCGGGTGAAGTCGTGCACTACGTTCTCGGGGACACCGGCTTTGGCCCGCGTTCCGCGGTGGACGTTCTCTTCTGTGAAGTGAATCTGGGCGAGTTGCCGGACTCGGTGCCAGCGGGAAGCGGCAGGCGTGCCTGGTTCTTTGCTGACGTTCCGACTCCCGTCAAACGCGCCTGCATGGACGTCTTTGTGCATCGCGACGTCTATCCGGGCCGGGATCCATCCCTCCTCGTCTATGACCGTTCTACGGGCGGACTGGCGGACGTCAACGACCCAAGCCGGGACATCGACTTGTTGGAGACGGACCAAACGATTACGACCCTTGGCTATGGCCTTGACCGGACTCCGCAATCGGACTTGCCCCGTTACCGAGAGTTGCTGGAACACGTGCACTCTTCTCTGGGCTGGAATGCGGCTGATTTCCGTGGCTACCGCGTGCGCTCGGAGTATCCAATCCCAGGATCCCAAACCACGCTCGCTTTCCACCCGCCAGAGCGCTCCTGAAGCAGGCTTGTCTGGACGCAGGCAAAGATACTGAAGGGTCCAGCGCTTGGCAGCGATTACGCTGGTCTCCGCCTGACGGCGCTTGATTCCCGTGCGCAGCTTTCTTCATCGATCACCCACCCAGTCTCAGCAGGTTTGGAACCTGGCTTGGATTTGTTGGGGAGTGTGCCTTGGCTGCGGTCAACCTGAAACGAAGGGGACTGGCGAACAAGACGTCGTGACTTCTGTCGAGTACTGGCGGGAAGCGCCTGAAGCCTGGGGGATCGACTACAAACACCAAGGGTTCACTCCAGGAGAATTCTTGCTCCCCGAAGTCATGGGAGGAGGCGTGGCGTTGTTCGACTGCGATGGAGACGACGACTTGGACGTGCTGCTCGTCATCGGGTCGGATCTGGAAGGCGCGGGCAGTGCTGCAAGGAACGAGAACCGCCTGTACATTCTCGACGCAGATGGACGTTACCTGCAGGCGCCCGCGAGCCACGGACTGGGCGATCGCGGCTATGGCATGGGCGTCGCGGTGGGTGACATGGACTCCGACGGCGATCTCGACCTCTACATCACCAACGTCGGCCCGGACAAACTCTACCGCAACCTAGGAGAGGGCCAGTTCGAAGACATCACGCTCGAAGCTGGCATTGACGTACCAGGCTGGTCTTGCTCTGCCTGCTTCATGGATTACGACGGGGATGGCGACCTCGATCTCTATGTGACTCGTTACGTGGACTTTGATGCGGCTAAGGAATGTCAGGGGTGGAGCGGCCGCAGGGACTTTTGCGGCCCCAAGGAGTTTCCGGGCGTGAGCGACGTGTTGCTCCGCAACGACGGGGGCGCGCGCTTTGTCGACGTATCCAACTCTGCAGGGATCGATCGAGTGTCCTACGCGGGCCTTGGCGTGCTGAGCGAAGACTTTGACGGCAATGGCTGGACGGACCTCTACGTAGCCAACGATGCCTACCCGAACTTTCTTTGGCTGAACCAGGGAGATGGGACCTTTCGCGATGCTGCACCCGAGTTTGGCGTCGCGCTCAATATGGATGGGCGCGCCGAAGCAGGGATGGGTGTTGCGAGTGGAGACTTCGATGGGGATGGATTAACGGACATCTTTGTTACCCACTTGAGAACAGAGACCAACACCCTGTACGCAGCTCTTCCTGGCGGTCGAGGGTTTCGTGATGCGACTGGCTCAAGTCAGTTGGGGATGGCTAGCGCATCCTCCACGGGTTTTGGCGTTTGTGCACTCGACATGGAGTGTGACGGGGACCTGGACCTGGTCGTGGCCAATGGGCGAGTCAATTGGCATCAACCGGAAAAATCGAACGGCTTGGTTGCGCCTTGGGATGGCTTTGCGGAACACAACCAAGCCTTCCTAAATGATGGGCAAGGGGTGTTCAAGGAAATGCGTGAAGGCGGATCCGGCTGGAGTCTGCGCGCCGAAGTTTCGCGCGGACTGGCTTGCGGCGATGTCGACCGGGACGGGGACCTTGACCTGGTTCTAACCAATCTTCAAGGAGAGGTGCGACTGTTCGAAAACGTCGCCGCGCGAGAGGGGCGTTGGCTTGTGGTTCGATGTTGGCTCGCCGGGGGAAAGGTGGAAGCCTTGGGCGCAGGCATTACTTTGCTGGGCGTGGGACCGATCGCCTCTAGGCGTGTCCGCCGATCCAGCGGTTATCTATCGAGTTCACCCGCTAGCGTTCATTTCGGCGTGGCCGCAGGTACCGAAGTGAAATCCATTCTGGTGAAATGGCCCGACGGTCAGCAGGAGTCCTTTCCAACGCTGGGCCTCGACCAAACCCTGAACCTGATTCAAGGAACCGCTAGTTCACGATGAAACGCCTCTTGTTCAAACTCTTGCCCCTCTTCAGTTTGGCCTGCGGTGGCGTGTCATCCGAGCCACCGCCGAACATATTGCCCGACCTGTCCAACGCGGACAGTGCGGTTAGAACGAGCATTCAACTTGCTTGGAACAAAGTGGAGGCCGACCCACTGTCCGCCGCTGCCTGGGGCGAAGTGGGAATGCGGTTGGATGTACACGAACTCTTTGAACCCGCCGAGGTGGCGTACCTAAGAGCTCAGGAACTCGCCCCCCAAGAGTTTCGTTGGGCCTACAACCGGGCAGTCATGGCGGAGACGTCAGGCCGGCCGTTCCAAGAGTTGATGCAATTGCTGGGCAAGGCGCAGAGCACGCGATCGGACTACGCGGCGCTGCACTTCAGGCGCGGTCGCTTGTTGGCGGGCAACGGCCAGATGGATGAAGCCATCAAGGCCCACCAGCGAGCGCTCGAGTTGGATCCAGAATTCGCCATGGCACAACGGGGCTGGGGACAAGCCTTGCTGAACAAGGGGCTGGCGGAAGAAGCGATTCCTGTGCTTGTGCAAGCCCTCAAGAACTACCCCAAAGATGGCCCCGGCGTGGCAGCGTTAGCCCGCGCGCGTTTTCAAACGGGGGAGACAGAACAAGTGGATGCGGGGTCAGGTTGGGCTTCCACGATGCCGCTGCGAGACCCACTTCGGATCGAGGTCAGCCGGATGGGGGAAAGCGCGACTCACCACCGCACGCGGGCCAAGATCCTGCTTGGGCGTGGAGAGTACGGCCTCGCGATTGTGTCGCTTGAGAAAGCGCTGGCGGCTTCGCCTGAGGACGCGGAACTCTTGCGCTCGTTCGCCATCAGCCTCTTGCGAACACGACAGCTACCCAGGGCGGAACAGGCCTCGCGGAAGGTGGTTGCGCTTGAACCGAAACAGGCCAAGAACCACGTGTTGTTGGCGGGCGTCTTGGAGGCGGGGAGCAAGCACAGTGAAGCCGCGGACGAGTACGGCATCGCAATCGACTTGGACACAGGGAACTTGATGCTCTTGCGCCTGCAAGCCATGGCTTTGGGGCGTGGAAACCGCGAACAGGAATGTGTCCTTGCCTTTGAACACGCGGCGTCCCGCGCAAAACTGCCTGCGGTTGAACAGATCGCTTGGGGTGTGGCCCACTACCAACTGGGCGACAAGCAGGCCGCTCTGACCCACTTCGAGGCAGCGGTTCTGGCGGACCCCAAGAGTTCAGCCTATCAAGGGAAGTTGGGCCTCTTGTTGGAAGAGCTGGAGCGGCCAGCGGAAGCTATGGAGCACTACCGGGAAGCAGTGCGGCTGGATCCGCTCAATCCAATTGGCAGGCGGCTCCAGACTCTGGAAGGCCGTTAGTGGTGTGCGGTCGGAGCGTCCTTCCCACCGGTCAACTCTCGAAGGGAGACATGAAATGAGCAGCGAAGTCACTGGCGCACTCTGGGCCCGCGTAAAGAATCTGGAGCTCCAGGTGGAGGGCTATCACCTGAGTCCCATGGAACTGGTCACCAACACGGGCTTTCGCCGGCTCACCACCGAGGTGTGCTTGCAAGGCGGCGGTTTCACGGGAAAGGGCGAAGAAGTGGCCTGGGGAGCAGAGCACCAGCAAGCGTTCCGTGATCGCGGTAGCAACCTTTCCCTGGAAGGAACACAAACCCTGGGCGAGTTCAGCGAGCGGCTCGACGGAATGGAACTGTCCCCGGACTCTCCACCGGACAAGGCTTGGCTCGACTATCGTCGCTGGGCATTCGAGAGCGCGGCACTTGACCTAGCGCTGCGCCAGGCGGGTAACGGCATCGATGATCAACTTGGACGGCGTGCCAAGCCCCTGCACTTTGCGGTCTCGCTCGGACTGAGCGACTTTGGCGAGATCGAACGGCGCCAGGCCATCCACTCCAATATGCGCTTCAAGTTGGATGCCACACCCGACTGGTCGGCGGAGCTGTGCGCGCGCCTAGCACAGACTGAAGCGGTGGATGTTGTGGACTTCAAGGGCGCCTACTCGGGCACGCCGGTGGATGTGGCAGCGGACATCGATCTGTACAGCCGAGTCCTCGACGCCATGCCGGACGTGGTGGTGGAAGACCCCCACAACAGGCGAGAGATTTTGAATCTGCTGCAGGAGCGCAACGCCAAGGTGGCCTGGGATGCGCCCATCCACTCCATGGCGGATGTGGACGCGATGCCCCTCGTGCCCCAGGCTTTGAACATCAAGCCCTCGCGCTTCGGTACTCTGCGAAAGCTCTTCGAGGCCTACGAGCAGTGCGCTGGCCGGGGGCTGCCCACTTATGGTGGCGGTCAATTTGAGTTGGGCGTCGGCCGCCGACAGATCCAACTGCTAGCCGCACTCTTCCACGCCGAGAATTCGAACGACGTGGCTCCTGGGGCCTATCACCGACTGGAAGATCCCGAGCCCAAACCTGCCAGCCCATTGGCGCTGAAAGTGCAAGCGGTTGGTTTCGATCTACAGCTTTGATCACCCCGGGAGAGCCAGCTAAGAGCTTCGGGGGTCGTTCCGGTCCCCACGAGAGTCGCCCGAAACCGTGGGCCAGCAATGCAGCTCGGGCCCCGTCAACGATCATCGACGGGGCCCGAGCAAACAAGAGAGAGTCTGTGCTCAGGGGGTGAAGGTCAACTCCACTCCGCTGGTCAGGTTGGCCTTGGTGTTGCACGGGCTGCCATTGCCGGTGTCCCGGTGCCAAACCTGGAAGTAGCGTGTGTCCCCGGGAGTGAAGAAGACGTTGGAGACCTTGCCCCACTGTGAGATCACGTTTTCGTAGGTGAGCGTCCCGGACTGGCCACTGTTCTCATGCTTCCAAAAGCGCTGGATGGAGGTTCCGAAGCAGCGCAGGCCGTCCTTGAACGGGACGCTGATGGCGCTGGACCCCATGACCAAGAGGCCCACTTTGTTTTGGGGAACATTGGTGGCGTGGAAGCTGAGCAAGTCTGCCGAGATGCTTTCGGAGCCCAGAGCTTCGAGATAGGCACCGGATCCGGTTGAGTTGGCGCAGCCTGCCAGAGGGTCATCGTTGGCGCACGGGCAGCCGACACCGAAGCAGAAGGCAGTGCCGATTCCAGCACTAGCGCTGGCGCCAAGGACGATGGCAGCCAGGAATAGGTTCAGTAAATAGTTCTTCATGGAAGGTGGTCTCGGGGCGAATTGTCGCCAGCGGATCATGGGTTTGGCAGATGACTTGACGATTGAACAGGCTCAAGAATAACCTCAGAGCCAAGAAAGATGCTTGGCAATCGGTCGGTGAAGCGAAAAAGGTCTCTTGGGTGCCAGAGGATTGAACTTGGGCCCGCAGCGGAGGCCTCAGCACTATCCTGCGACCCTCGGGGCTGACCGGCTGTGCGCCGGTCTGTAGCGCCCGATGAGCTTTCGGCAGAACCATTCTTAAGGAGCTGCACATCCGAATTGACCCAAGACAATCGAAGCTATTCCGTTATTCCACGCTCGTAGAATCGGCTTATTTTAAGGCGCTATCCGCCAAGCTATGCGTGCTGTTCGGTAGCCCCAGCTGACCACACTTTGGCGCTCCCGAAGAGCGCCCGCCACGGCGTTCTGAGAGGTTTTCAATCAAGTCTTGAAAGGCTCCGTCTTCTATCCATACGGGCCAACAGCATTGATTGACCTGGCCCTAAGGCCCCGGGTAATGCGCCACCAAAACGGGCTCATCAGGAAGTCCACGACCCCCAGCCAATCCAACGCTAGAATGCCGCACGAGGCCTTCCTGAGCCGCACCCCGAGACCACTCAAACCTGACCGAAGCCCCTCATGAAGAAGATCAACTTGCCCGAGAAGTTGGCGCTGTTCGACGAAACCTGGAGTCCGAAAATCATCGGCGCCTTGAATGGCCAGGAGGTGAAACTCGCGCGCCTCAAGGGTGAATTTGTCTGGCACAGCCATGCCGAGGAGGATGAGTTGTTCCTAGTTCTCGAGGGCGAGTTGACCATGCAGTTCCGGGACCGCGAGGTTCACCTATCCCAGGGCGACATGTTGATCGTCCCCCGTGGTGTGGAGCACAACCCCGTTGCCCCCACAGGTGCCAGCGTGATGCTCTTCGAACCAGCGACCACGGCCCACACAGGAGAGGTTGTCCACGAACGTACCGTGACCGACAAGAATTGGATCTGAGAGCGCACGACAGGCCCCGAATTCGCTCAGATTTGCCGAAACGAGCCCCGATAGCTTGTGTTGAGGTCGCGGGAAGGACCCACTCTCCGACAGACACACATGGCCACTGATTACACTGAAGACCCTGGCGTGCGCTTGATGCTCGCCTACCAAGAAGGCGACGAAAGTGCCTTTGATGAGCTAGTTGAAGCCTATTCTGGTCAGGTTTTTGCCCTTTTGACCCGTTTTCTGGGTCAGCGGGCAGTCAAGGAGGACTTCGTTCAAGAGGTCTTCCTACGGGTCATCCGGGCTCGGGAGCGTTACCAACCGGCGGCCCGCTTTTCGACCTGGTTGTATCGAATCGTCTTCAATATGGCGGTCAACGAGACACAGCGCTCGAGAGCCACGGCGGAGGTTTCTCTGGACCAGCCTGTGGGCAGCGGAGACGGAGAGGGGAGCCTGATGGAGTTGACGGATGCCCAGGGCGAGGAACCCTCGGTCGAATTGGAACGCGAGGATGTGGTGGGCGCCGTGCGCCGGGCCATCGCCTTACTCCCCGAACAGCAGCGAGCGGCCTTGGTCCTCGCGAAGTACCACGACATGCCATATGTCGAGATCGCCGAGGTCCTCGGGTCCTCGGAAAAAGCGATCAAGTCCCTGATTCATCGCGCCCGTGAAGCATTGCGCCAGTCCCTTGCGCCCTTTCTAGACCAAGGAGACTACGTCGGATGACGAATAAACTATGCAGGGAGTTCCGGGGTCGGCTCCTGGAAGCGCTCGAGGGGGCGCCGCGCCCCACCGAACTGAAGACGCTCTCGTGGCACGAACACCTGCTCGGCTGCGAGCCTTGCCGCGTTTTGTTGGAACGAGAAGAAGCTCTGGAAGTTTTGCTCGCGACCTTGCCCCATCCCAAGTTACCGCCGGACCTGGTGCGGCGTATTGTTGTGAAGCTCGGCGGACACAGCCAAACGGACGGTGCCGGCGAAGAGCGCTTCCAACTCGACTCGTTGCTAAATCTGGCTGGTGCGGAAGTACCTGAAGGTCTCGCCGCGCGCGTGCGCAGTGGCTTGGCTCTCGACCTACTGCTCGACCGTGTTCCCGAGCCAGAGGTACCTGAAGGTCTCGCTCTCCGGGTCTCAAGGGGGGCGCGTGCGCGCTTCGAGGATGGCCTGGACGCGCTGCTGGACGAGGACTCAGAAGTCTTGGTTCCCGATGGACTGGCAGGGCGAGTCTTGGCGGATCTCGAACACGAGCGGCACGTGCCGCGCTTGAAGATAATGGGCCGTATGCCGCGCTATGCCGCAGCGGCAGCGCTCCTGCTCGCACTACTTGGCGCTCCTTGGTGGAGCGGACAAGTTTCCAGCGAGGGCCCGCTCACCCAAGAAGAAATGGCCACCTCCGTCTTACCGACACTGCCCGAGTCCAAGGAAGTGAGCGCCTCGCTCTTGGCAGCGCTTGACGTGCTCGAAAACGACTCGCTGTGGATCGAAACCGCCTCAGGACCCGAAGCCAAGACCGAAGAGAGCGACTTGCACCTCTTTCTAGATGGCGCGCTCGACACGGGTGACGAATTGCTTTTGGCGTTCTTGATCGAAGAAGGCGAAGCCGCAGACAATCCCTCTGACGGCTGAATCATGAAGACTTCTTGCACAAGGCTTGGCCTCTACTTGCTTGGATGGTTGATGCTCTTTGGCGTCGCCAAGACGGATGTATGGCGCGAGACCTGGGCCCAGGAATCGGGGGCTTCTCCCGAGGTCATACAATCAGCGCGTGCCCGTTGGGATTCGCTTTCGGCGACGGAACAGGCTCAGCTTCAGCGACGGTTCGAACGCTTGCAGCAGCTCGACTCGGGCGAAAGGGAGGTGCTCAAGGAGCGCACCCGGCGCAACCAGAAGATCGAGAAGCGCGTCATGAGTGAACTCTCCGAGCAAGATCGGGGACGCGTGCAGCGCTTGCCTCGGGACCGTCGGCGCGAAGTCATGGCGGAGCTGGTCGAGGAAGAGCGCCGTGACAAGGGCCGTCGCCTTGAGTCCAAGCTGCCGTCATCGGTCAGGGCTTGGATGAAGCAGGCGTCTCCTAAGGAGCGAGCGCAGCGCCTGGAGATGTTCAAGACGGAAACGCGGCGGCGCATCAGTGTGCGCGCGGTGGAAAATCTGGCCCAAGCCTTGGGCTACGGCGAGGAAGAGGTCCGGCGCCTCGAGCGCTTGCCGCTGGACAGGCGTATGGCCACGGTCTTGCGGCTACAGAAGAGGCTGACCACTCAACAACTCAAAGAACACGGGCTACCCCGAGGCCTCTCCCAGGAACGCTGGGATGCTCTGAACGAGAAGTCTGCAGAAGAGTTCCTGCGAGACGTTTGGCAACTCCAGAACAGGGGTGTGCTGGAAGATGTGTTGACCTTTGACCGCACACCCAGAGCAGACGAGCACAAAAGTGTGCGAAGGGCTCTGCACGAGGTTCGTCGTGCCATGCGCGTCGATTCAGCAGCGCTGGTGGAGTTGTCCGAACTCACTCCACGTAAACGCCACAAGCAAGTGCAGCACATCCGTCGTTCTCAGGTCTCGGCGGCCTTGCGCAAGAGTGAGCTAGTCAGCGAAGAGGAGTGGCCCGCGCTCGACGCTATGGATGATGCGTTCCTTCTGAGCAGCGTGCGCACAATCATGGAAGAGCGGCAGGCTGTACCTTCAAGTCGCGGATCAACCGAAAATGAGGACCGAAAGTCCTCAAGCGACGAGCAGTAACCCTCCTCGAGAGCCGGGGCGTCTATACTTCGCTCCCGATGAGCCCCCTACCCTCCGAGACTTCCACCGATCACGCCCTGTGGCGAGTACCGACGGTCAGCATTCAGCAGTTGCTGAGCGCTTCGTGCTGTCGAGTGGTCGATCTGCGTGCGCCCGCCGAGTTTGTCCAGGACCATGTGCCGGGAGCGGTCAATCACCATCTCTTCGACGACTTGGAACGCGCCCTTGTTGGTACGCTCTACGCCAAGGCATCGCCAGAGGAGGCTTTCACGGAAGGGCGCGCCAGAGTCATCGCACGCATCGAGACATTGGTTGCTGAGCTTGCCCATTGCGTTGGACGCGAGGCTCCCGACGCCGATCTTGAGGGTTGGGTAAGACGACTGACAGCGGGCGGATTGGCTTCTGTGACTCAGGCCTTGGCACCGCTGCCCGAGCCCAACTTGCCCGACGGATCGCTCATCGTTCACTGTTGGAGAGGCGGCCTGCGATCGTCCAGCGTGACGGCTCTGCTGCGGGCCGTGGGCTGGAACGATGTGTTCGTTCTTGAGGGTGGATACAAGAGTTACCGCACCCATGTGCTGAGCGCGCTCGATGACTGGCGCGCGCCGCGAACGATCACCCTGCGCGGGTGCACGGGGGTCGGCAAGACACTGCTGCTCCGCGAAATCGAACGACTACGCCCAGGTTGGACTCTGGACCTGGAAGGGGCTGCGGGTCACCGATCGTCGATCCTGGGGATGGTCGGCCTGGAACCCTGCAACCAAAAGACATTCGACTCGCGGATCGCCACCCGCCTACGCGCCGGGATGCCTGGGCCTATGGTGGTGGAAGGCGAAAGCCGCAAGGTGGGCGATTCGATTGTGCCCAAGAACGTGTGGGATGCGCTACAAGCGGGGGCGCAGTTGAACCTGACGGCCAGTGTAGATCGTCGTGTCCAGGTCTTGATCGAGGACTACCTGGCCACGGACGAGAATCGCGCGCCCCTGCGCCAACAGTTGCCGTTCATCGAGGAACGTTTGGGAGCGAGCAAGTGGTCTGGCACGCTGACCGGGCTACTCGACACGGGTCAGGAGAAGAAATTGGTGGCGATCTTGCTGGATGAGTACTACGACCCACTCTACAAGCACTCTGAGATCGGACGTGAGTATGCCGGCACCATCGATACCACAGACGGTTTGCCCGCGGCAGCCAGAATCGTGGACTGGATCGAGAGCTAGACCGATCGACTCATGAACAGAACGGGCTAGCGCTATTCGCGTCCTTCGTGGGTGGCCCCGTTCTCGAGCTTGAGGACTCCACGCGGGCAGACCGCTGCACAGACACCGCACCCGACGCAAGACGCGCGCACGATGTTTAAGCCTTGCTGCGCGTAAGAGCGCACGTCGATTCCCATCTCGCAATACGTGGAGCAGTTACCGCATGAGATGCACTGCCCGCCGTTGGTGGTGATGCGAAAGCGCGAAAAGACCTTCTGTAGGATCCCGAGGATCGCAGCCTGGGGACACCCAAAACGGCACCAAACGCGATTGCCGAGAAGAGGGTAGAAGCCCACGCCGACGACGCCGGAGAACACGGAACCGATGAAGAAGCCGTACCACTCTTTCAACTTGTACGCGGGGCCTCCGAAGATCGCACCGTCCGTAAGGTGATTCGTCCAGAGCAGGGTTGTGGTGAGGAGCACGAAGGCCAGCACCCCGTAAATACTGAAGCGCTCGATACGCCAGGCGCGGTCTGACTTGTCTGAAAGATGACGCCAAGGGTCACCAAGAGTCTCGGCCAAGCCTCCGCAACCACAAACCCAGGAGCAGTACCAACGCTTGCCATAGAAGTAAGTCAGCACTGGAGTTGCAATCAAGGACAGCACTCCAGCCCAGATCAACAACACCGGTCCAAGGCTCGCATCCCCGTTCCACATCTCGGTGACTTTGGAAGGCCACAGGTAGTCTTGCTTGAGTGGCCAGACGCCATTGAACTCGATGTAGGGCTGTTTCATCCGTACGAGCAGGTTGGGCAGCAACCAGGCGAGCACGATCTGGAAGAACAGCACTGAAAGGGTTCGCGCCAGGTGGTAGCGGTTGTGCCTGTACTTCATCCACACGCGGACGCTGAACACCACCATCACGAGGCAGTACAGGACGCCATAGAGAAACCACTGAGAAGCCTGCCCACCAGTGAGGAGCTGTGCGGGTGCATCCACTACCCGCACGAGCCCCGTTGGTGATGCTGAATCCGTGTGCCCGAGAAGTTGCGGGTACCAGTAGATCATCACGTAGAGGGCCGTCATCAAGAGTCCCGCAAGGAACCCGAACTTGCCTCGGGAGAAGAGACTGTCGAAGCGCACCCCGTCGTGTTTGATGCCGGGTGTCGTGCCTCTTTGATTGGCCCAGAAGTAGAGGCTAGCGAAGACCGTCAAGAGTCCGGGTCCGATGCCGAAACCGATCCAGGTTCCGGCCAACAGTCCGCCCAGGGTCTGCATGCTGAGCACCACAAGAGCAGCACCGACACCAACCAGCGACAAGCGCGCCAGCGCAGGCATGCGGGTCGGCAAGGCCGCGCTCTGGGGTGCGCCAAAGCCGGCCGCCTCCTCGTCGAAGGTGTAGTTGAAGAGTTCGGAGTCCATTAGCAGTTGACTCCCCGGGCGATCGCTTTCAACTCATCGGTGTAGGTTCGAGAGAACTCAGGATCAAAGTTGGCTGCATCGAGATGGTCGAGAACGTAGGAAAGGGAGCGCTTCTCGCTAATCCATCGCTCGCAAACGTCGTGGCGGAAGCGAATGCCCATCAAGTTGAAACCTGTAACGACATCGTCCCGGTGAACTATTCGAATGGAATGCTCTCCATCCGCCGCTTCCCAGTAGAGGTCTTCTGTGTCTTCGTCGCCCATATTCACACGACCATAAGTTTGGTATTCGAGGTCGAGGAATTTGGCGGCGTTGTGCCAAATGCCAGGTACGTAAGTTCGCTCCTCGCCAGCCATCACTTCGGCCACGAGCTCACCCTGGTACTTCCCCGTGTACCAAACCTGTTGCAACAAGTTGCGCGATGCACCAGGCTGCGCAATCTCCGCGCAGTCGCCCGCTGCGAAGATGTTTTCGAAGTTCGTCCGCAAGCTGGAGTCCACAAGAATTCCACGGCCGGTTTCGATCGGGCTCTCTTGCACCAGATCGATGCGAGGGCTCACACCGGCGGTGAGTCCTACGAGCTCGCACTCGATGGTCTGGCCTTTGTCTGTCTTCACTGCGCGGCAACGGCCGTTCCCGTCATCCAGAATTTCCACCAGGTTGGTTTCGAGCTCAAGCTGCATGCCCTCCTTGCGGATCAGGCGCCCCACCATCTGCGCCTCTTGATCGGGCAGGACGTTGTTCCAGTAGCTTGACTCACGCACCAGAAACGTCACGTGAACCCGAGCCGAGTGCAACATTTCGGCCAACTCAATCCCGATCAACCCGCCACCAACGATCACAGCGCGTTGTGTGCTACGCACGTTTTCATAGAGCCTGGAGAGGTCCGCCAGGTCGTACAGCCCCTGGACACCATCGAGATCCTGCCCAGGCCAACCAAACTTGTTGGATTTCGAACCTGTGGCGAGCAGCAATTTGTCATAGCTACGTTGCCCGCCATTCTTTAAGCGGACGAAGTTCTGCTCGGGAACAATTCCAAGCACCCAATCGCGGATGAGCTCGATCCGCTGCTCACTCCACATGGTGTCCGGGTGCGGCTTGGTCTCTTGGTAGCTCTGATGCCCCATGAAGATGTACATCAGAGCTGGGCGCGAGTAGTGGTACGTGGACTCTCCGGAGACCATGGCGATCTCCCAGTCAGGCTGCTTCTCGCGCAACCTCAGGGCCGCCGTGACGCCAGCGATACCGTTTCCAATAATGAGGATGTTCATGGACTTGCTCCGCCTTTGGTGCTGGTGTAAGGCTTACGCGACCACCCACGGCGAGTGACATTCAACCTGAATTTTGCCTGTGACTTGCGTGAATCACCAGGAATCAGACTTTCTAGCTCACAAGGAATTCGGCCCTCAGTCATTCACTGGCTAGAATTCCCACCCTCCGCGCGGTGTTTCCGCCAACGTCCCTCTTCCAAGCACAAAAGACATGTCTCTCGATCTCTTCGGAGCCATCACCGGCCTGTTCGTGGTCGTCTATGATGGCCAGCACGGTTTGAAATTCACCCTCGGACGAGCGGGAAACGTCGTCGGTCCCGGCGTGCACTTCAAGTGGCCCATCATCCAGAAGTACTCCCTCGAGGAAACGAAGCACACGACTCTCAACCTCGAACCCCAGACGATTCAGCTCAATGATGACCTAGTCTACGAAGTCGATTGCAAAGTGATGTACCAGATCGTGGACCTACGCAAGTCCATGATCGAGATCGACGACCTGGTGACGGGGCTTGAGAATCGGGTGGTGATGACCGTCCAGCGCGTGGTTCAGGCCCAGGATCGTGTCACGGTCCGGGACACGGAGGCCATGGTGCACGAGATCATGAAGCAACTGCAGCCCGTGGAGGAGCAGTGGGGTGTGCGTATCTTGCAATTCGGCTTCTCGAACTTCTCGCCGTCCCCAGCGACCCTCGAGATCACCCAGTTGCAGCTATTGGCAGAGGAACGGCTCGGTCTTTATCGGGAGTTTCGCTCCCACAACATTTCACCCAACGCTTCAGTTGCCTTGATCACGGGCGCCGTGGTGGCGACCGGGGACGCGGATGACAAACTCTCCATTCGCGAACGCCAAGAAGAGTTGTCGCAAGCCAGCGAAGAGGCAGCGGATGCCATAGAAGAGTTCGGCAAGGAGTCCAAGGCCAACAAGCTCGAGTCCGAGGAAGCGAGCCCGGAAGCCGAGGGCGCGCCAGACGAGGAACTTTGAGCCTACTGGACTTACTGCAAGTCGTTGAGGATGCCGAGAAGGGATCGGGCACGCCCGCTTTCTTTCAACTGCTCACGTTCTTGCGCGAGCGAGCCATCCACTTAGCCAAGAGCAACCCGTACGTGGTCTTTCTCGCGGCCTGGGGAGCGATTCGCGCCATGGGGGGCACGGTGCAAACGGGATACACCGGCTTGTTCTTCAGCTTTGGTCGCGTGACTCGCTACGTGGAACCGGGCTTCTACTTCAAGGTCCCGTTTCTTCAGAAAGTGCGTGTGCTGCCCACACGCTCGCGCACGTTGGACGTTCCCAACCAAAAAGTGACTTCCGGCGATGGCTTGGTGTGGTTCGTCGATGTCAACTTGGTCTATCGCATCGTTGATGTGCGAAAGGGGCTGGTCGAAATCGACGATCTCGTCAAAGGGATGGAGCAAGTGCTGGGCCTGTACGTACAAGACATCGTTCGCCATTCCGGCCGCGATTCCATGCGCCTCTCCGGCGGTCTAGACCAGAAATTGAAGGCAGCCATGGCAACTAGCCTGGAAAAGTGGGGCGTCGAATTAGAGAGCGTCGGCTTCACCTCCATCCGTCCTTCGCCGAAGACCCTGCGATTCACCCAGCAGCGACACTCAACTGAAGAGCGCAATCGAATGTTGGAGCAGCTCGAGGCTGGTGGGATGCAGCGCGGACACGCACTCGCCATGTTGGGCGCTGCCCCCATGCCCGAGCGGCGCGCGCCGCGCAGTGCCGCCCGCGAGCGCCTGTCGAGACGAAAGCGGCGCATCCTGCACAGGGTACATCTTGTTGAACGGACCGCTAAGAAAGCGCTCTCGGGTAGCCAACTGGCTCAAATCCGGCGCCAGGCGACTCAAAGCTTAGGACTTTGAGTCAGAGAGCGAGGGCTCTACAGCGGGCCAAAGTTCACTACGTTTAAACGGCAGGGCCTGTCCGCAGCGATTCCAGGAAACACAGGACTGTTCAAGTGGTGTTCCCTCCCGAGAATAGGCCACCGTGATTTATTATTTCGGCGACGGTAGCGGCATCCCTTGCCCTTGTTCTGTCATAGGAGCGCCGACACGATTTCAGTTTTGGTACCGCGATCCCACGAACACGTGCACCGCTGCCGGCTTCAACTTCACCAATGCTTGGGAAGTGACCTACCAGTTCTGATCAAACGTTTCTCGACAGCAAGGTTAGGCCCTCGCGGGCTTGCCTGCAGAGTTCTGGGAAGTTACGAACGCCGCGCAGTCTGCGCCACAAGTAACTGGGCCGCAGGTAGAAGCGCCGCACCATTCGTTTCTTGATGGCGAGCATGGATTCGCGACTCAAGCTGCTGGTTTCGAGGGCAGCTTGGCGGCCGCCTTGGTCCATAACCAACTCGTCGCTGTCCGTCATTCCGCTTTCAATGGCCCGCGTGCGAAATTCAGTGCCAAAGCGAGGCACAGCCATGTTGAGACTCATGAAGTCAAGTTCGAGGGCTTTAGCAAGCTCGAGTGTTGAGTCTAGGGAGGCACGCGTCTCCTCGGGCAGTCCGATGATGAAGGTGCCCACCGTGCGCAAGCCTGCGCGACTCGCGCGCTCGAAGGCGCCGGCAATTGAGCTTGAACTGTAGCCCTTGCGGTAGATCTTCAGCAACTCATCGTCCGCGCTTTCCACGCCCATGATGACTGTATGGCAGCCCGCCCGAGCCATCG